>NZ_DEQF01000055.1:0-26226 GCF_002360305.1 Streptococcus sp. UBA3373
ATCAGTTCACTGCTTTTTTATCTGAAATTGAGGCGGTGTTGGATGAGGTTAGAGATATTGACGAGGAGGAAGATAGCGACAAAGATAATGGTGATAGTTGCACTAGCGGGTGTTTCCCAATAATATGAGGCCATAATCCCTGTTATCATGCCAATAAAGCCGATGATAATGCTGATGAAGATAACGGATTTGAAGTTTTTCCCTAGGCGCATCGCGATACTTGCTGGGAGAACCATGATGGTTGACACCAAAAGTGCCCCAGCAGCTGGGATGGTCAAGGCGATGGCAATTCCAGTGACAATGTTAAACAAGACTGACATGAGGCGCACAGGTAGGCCATCTACAAAAGCTGTTTCTTCGTCAAAGGTTAAAATGTACATTGGGCGAATGAACAGAACTGTCAAAATGAGGACTAAGATGGCAATGGCAAAGAGTGCGATAACCTGTCCTGAATTGATAGTGATAATCGAACCAAACAAGTACTGTTCCAAATTGACATTTCCATTGTCTGATTTACTTGTGACAATGAGTGCGATAGCCAAACCGAGCGACATCAAAATCGCGGTGGAGATTTCCATATAGTGCTTGTAAACGGTCTGCAGGTATTCTAAAATAACAGCTGCAATGGTGACCACAATGACGGTTGACCAGGTGGTTGAAACTCCTAGTAAAATTCCCAAGGCAACTCCTGCTAAGGATACGTGGCTTAAGGTATCGCTCATTAAGCTTTGGTGTCGTAAGATAAGGAAGATGCCCAAAATAGGGGCGAAAACACTAATTGCAATGACAGCTAGAATGGCTCGCTGCATAAAATCATAAGATAAAATTTCGGCCATTAGACTTGCTCCTTCCCACCGTTATCGTGAACGTTAAAGCAACGCCAGCTGGTTTCTTGGTTGCGTATCAAGTGGATGTTGCGGTCAGCGTATTTTTTGAGTTCTTCGGGGTCGTGGGTAATCATCAAAACAGCCTTTCCGTGTTGGTGGGCACTGTGGTGCATCAGTTCGTAAAAGCGTTCGGTTGTTCCTGCGTCCATACCTGTTGTGGGCTCATCAAAGACGAAAATATCAGGGTCTGAAGCAAACATACGAGCAATGATAATGCGTTGTTTTTGACCACCTGAGAGGCTACCAATGCGTTTGTGGCGGTTTTCCCACATACCAACAGATTCTAAGCTAGTTTTGATGTGTTCGGCGTCGTGCTGGGTTAAACGGCGGAACCAACCGTTTCGTGGGTAACGGCCAGATGATACAAATTCATAGACGGTCGAAGGAAAACCAGCATTAAAACTGGCAATTTGTTGCGGCAAGTAGGCAATGCGTAGTTTTTTTCCGTCCTTGTTTTTCTTTGAAATGGTCACACGACCGCTTTTAGGAGATAAAATGCCCAAAGTTGCTTTAACCAAGGTTGATTTGGCAGCACCATTTTCTCCTGTCAAGGTGACAAATTCGCCGCTGTCTAAGTGGTAATGAATGCCTTCTAAAACAGGTTCACTGTCATATTGAAACGATAAATCTTCTACAGTAATGTATCTCATGCTTCCCTTTCCAATTCGACTAAAAAGATGTCTAAAAAGCGGGTAATCACAGCTTGCTCATTTTCAGAAAATTGCCCGAGCAGTTTTTCATAAACAGCAATAGTGCTGTCATGATGGTGCATATGTTCTTGAGCAATGGGTTTGGCATTATCGGTTAATTCAAAATAAGTGACTCTAGCGTCCTCCTTGTTTTTAACGCTAGCCAATAAGCCTTTTGTGACAAGGTATTTTGTGGCCTTTGTAATAGCCGCCTGGCTGATATTTAAGCGTTTTGCCAATTCTGAATTGGTCAGGCGTTCCTGTGACAATAGCATCAAAATGTGCTCCTGCGTATTGGTAAGGGACACGTTACTTTGGCAAGACCCAAATAACAATTCGTGTTGGTTTTCTGCTTTTAACAAGATTTGATTAACCAAATGGTCAACTTGGTTTGCGATTGGCATTTTTTCACACCCTTTCGTCTGCTGCAATAATAATTAACCAGTTAATTATATCAAAAAAGAAAAAAAGAATCAATGAGTTGACCCTTTACACTACAACATCCGCACCTTGTAAACTTCGTTACAAAATCCACGCATGCTGTTCACGATACGATTGGCTTTCTTTTCTGATTGGCACAAGGCAAATACAGTTGGTCCGCTGCCCGACATCAAGGCGACGTCGGCTCCACAACTGAGCATTCGTTGTTTGATTTTTTGGATAAATGGTTTGCGTTTGATGGTAATGTCCTCGAGGGAATTGCCCATGTTTGCAATCATTTGCTTGTAATTGCCTGTCAAGATGGCTTCTTTTAAAGAAGCAATATCAACTCTTGAGATGGTTTGGCAATCGATTTCAGGAAAAATGGTTCGAGTGGAGATGCCAAAATCAGGTTTGACCAAGACTACCCAAGCTGAAGGGTGGTGGTCGAGGTGTTCAACGATTTCCCCTTTTCCAGACACAAAAGCACACCCCGCCTCTAGACAATACGGCACGTCTGTACCGATTTCAAGTCCGATTGCGACCATTTCTTGTTTGGATAAGTGGAGTTGCCATAATTGGTTGAGGGCACGAATCGTAGCAGCGGCGTCGGTTGACCCGCCTCCCAAACCTGCACAAATCGGGATAGATTTTTGCAATTCAATCTTGACGCCAGAGGAGATGTGGTAGGCTTCACGAATGAGTTTGGCAGCCTTAAACACATCGTTTTTATCGTTGAGTGGCATTTTATGATTGTTCGATTCAACGATAATGGCATTGTCATCTATTTCAGATACTGTGATGTAGTCGTTTAAATCCACGCTGACCATAATCATAGACAAGTCGTGATAGCCGTCAGAGCGACGCCCGACAATGTCCAATCCTAAATTAATCTTCGCGGGAGCTTTTTCAATAATAGCCATATAATAATCCTTTTAACATATTAAAGACTATTATAACAAATAAATGTGAAAGAGTGTATTTTGACCTCACTCAAAAAGGGCAGCCACAAAAAAGAAGACCAAACGGTCTTCTTAGAGTCAGGATAAATTAGTAAGTCAAGACGAAGTATTTTTTCTTACCACGACGGATAACAGTTAATTCATCGTCGATTTTATCGGTTTCTGAAAGCGTGTAGTTCAAATCTTGGATGCGTTCACCATTGAGGTAAATGGCTCCGTTTTGAACGTCTTCGCGTGCTTGGCGTTTTGAAGGTGAAATCTTTGCTGCCACTAAAATCTCAACAATATTAAGATTGTCGTCAGCTTGAACAGCGTAGTTTGGCACGTTGTTAAGCCCTTGTTTCAATTCTTTTGCTGAAAGGTTTTTGATGTTTCCTACAAATAGTTGTTCTGTGATATTCAAGGCTTCTTTGTAAGCTTCTTCGCCGTGAACCAAGGTTACCATTTCGCGCGCCAAGATTTTTTGGGCCAAACGTTCGTGACGAGCAGCGTTAAATTCTTTTTCAATGTCCGCAATTTCTTCCAATGAAAGGAAAGTGAAAATTTTCAAGAAACGAACAGCATCATCGTCCATGACGTTGAGCCAGAATTGGTACATTTCGTATGGTGATGTTTTGTCAGCATCAAGCCAAATGGCGTTACCTTCTGATTTTCCGAATTTTTTACCAGTTGAGTCGGTGATAAGTGGAACAGTCATCACATGACCAGTTTTATCAGCTTTACGACGCAATAATTCTGTACCAGCTGTCATATTACCCCATTGGTCTGACCCACCGATTTGGAGTGTTACGTTGTATTTGTCGTTTAATTCGTAGAAATCGTAGCCTTGCATGATTTGGTAAGCAAATTCTGTGTAAGAAATCCCTGTTTCAATACGTTTTTTTACAGATTCTTTGCTCATCATGGCGTTGACTGTAAAGTATTTTCCGACATCACGCAAGAAGTCGATGAAGCTGATTTGCCCAAACCAATCGTAGTTGTTGACCATGACTGCTTTGTTGTCACCATTGTCAAAATCAAGGAAGCGAGATAATTGATTTTGAATTTTAACCACCCAACTGTCAACGGTTTCTTTGGTTTGGAGGCTACGTTCAACGTCTTTAAATGATGGGTCACCAATCAAGCCAGTTGCCCCACCAACAAGAGCGTAAGGTTTGTGCCCTGCTAATTGAAGACGGCGTGACGTGAGGATAGCCACCAAGTGCCCAAGGTGCAAGCTGTCAGCAGTTGGGTCATAACCAGTATAATAGGATACTTGCCCTTCTGTTAATGCTTTGACAAGGGCTTCTTCATCAGTTGTTTGAAAAACTAAGCCACGTTCTTTTAATTCTTCGAATATATTCATGAGCGTTCTCCTTCGTTGAAAATAGTATAGTTTACAGGCTATTATATCAAAATATTATCCCTCTATGCAAGCTTTATCAAAGTTTGGTATAATGGATAATGAGGTATTTGAATGTTTAAGAAAAAGAGAAAAAAACCACGTCAGTCGTTTGGTTTGTTAGAGTTGGGCTCTGTCATTTTAAGAACCTTCAAACTATTAGCTGACTTTTTTTATATTATTATTATTTTATTTGGTATGTTGGGCATAGGGATTGCCTTTGGTTATCTGGCTAGTCAGATTGACTCGGTTAAGGTACCTGATAAGGATACCTTGGTTCAACAAGTAACATCCTTGAGTCGGGTGTCTGAGATGACTTATTCTAATGGTAGCTCGATTGCAAGTATTGACACGGATTTGTTGCGGACTCCTGTTGAGAGCAGTGCTATTTCTGATAATGTCAAGAAAGCCATCATTGCGACTGAGGATGAAAATTTTGAAAACCATGATGGGGTAGTGCCTAAAGCTGTTTTTCGGGCAACCTTGGCATCTGTTTTGGGGTTGGGCGAAACCAGCGGTGGCTCGACTCTTACGCAGCAATTGATTAAACAACAGGTGCTGGGAGATGATCCGACCTTTAAACGCAAGTCGCGTGAGATTATTTACGCTTTGGCTTTGGAACGTTACCTCAACAAAGATGAGATTTTGACGGATTATTTAAATGTGTCGCCATTTGGTCGCAATAATAAAGGTGAAAATATTGCTGGGATTGAAGAGGCAGCAAGGGGTATCTTTGGCGTGTCGGCTAAAGATTTGACGGTGCCTCAGGCAGCCTTTCTAGCTGGTTTGCCACAAAGTCCGATTGTCTATTCACCTTATACAGCAACAGGGCAATTAAAAGACAAGGACAATTTAGCTTACGGCTTATCTCGTCAACAAGATGTTCTTTACAATATGTACCGTGCGGGCTACCTAACGGAATCCGAGTACGAAGAGTACAAGGCTTATGATGTGAGCCAAGACTTCATTCCGTCAGAATCAGCCACAACCAATGAGCACGACTTCCTTTACTATGCGGTTCTCAGTGAAGCTAAAGACATCATGTATAACTACTTGATTAAGCAAAATGGGGTTTCTGACCAAGAGCTTAAAAACGATACTACTAAAGAATCGTACAAAGAATTAGCTCTAGAAACCTTGCAACAAGGTGGGTACACGGTTAAGACGACGATTAACAAGTCGATTTATGATGCCATGCAAAATACCGTGGCACAGTACGGCAGTACGCTTGACCAAGATAATGCTAAAATGGTCGAAGTTGGTAATGTCTTGATGGCTAATGATACGGGAGCTATCTTAGGATTTGTCGGAGGAAGGAATTACACAACAAACCAAAATAACCACGCCTTTGACACCGCTCGCTCACCAGGGTCAAGTATCAAGCCAATTATCGCTTATGGTATTGCCATTGATCAAGGCCTTTTGGGTAGTGCCAGCATGTTGTCAAACTACCCTACGTCATTTTCAAGTGGTCAAGCCATTATGCACGGTAATGATGTCGGAACAGAAATGATTACCTTGCAAGAAGCTTTGAACACGTCTTGGAATATCCCAGCTTATTGGACTTACCAAATGTTGTTAAACAATAATGTTGATGTGGAATCTTACATGAAGAAAATGGGATACGATATCGACAATTACAATATTGAAAGTTTACCGCTGGGTGGTGGTATTGAAACAACTGTTCTTCAGCAAGTCAATGCCTACCAGATGATTTCAAATGGTGGTGTTTACCTCAAAGGGTACTTGGTTGATAGCATCACTGACAATAAAGGTCAGGTTATTTACCAACACAAGGCCAATCCTGTTCGTGTCTTCTCAGAAGCGACGGCAAGCATTTTGAATCAATTGTTGAAAGAAGTGGTCACAGGTGGGGCTACGACAGAATTTTACAATGATTTGAAAGACTTGAATCAAACGGCAGCAAGTGCTGATTGGACAGGAAAAACGGGAACGACAGACAACTACACCGATGTTTGGCTCATGTTGTCAACGCCAAAAATCACTTTAGGTGGTTGGGCAGGAAATGATGACAACACGTCTATGGATTCCCGCACGGGTTACAAGTACAATGCGCAATACATGGCTTATCTGGTCAATGCCATTTACAATGCCGATTCGAGCGCAATAGGGGTCAATGACAAGTACTCCCTATCTTCTAGCGTTATCAAATCAACCGTCCTAAAAGCGACAGGATTGCAGCCAGGAACTGTAACGGTTAATGGACGTCCACTCTTGGTTAATGGCGAAACCACGACAAGCTATTGGGCGAAAAATGGAGCAGGTAATATGACTTATAAATTTGCCATCGGTGGTACCGACAGCGACTACACCAAAGCTTGGGATAGTTTGCTGCATAATTCTTCTATTACCACAACAAGTAGCAACTAACATATCACTTGCAAAAAAATCAAAAATAAGGTATAATAGTGTCAACTATTTGTCGTCTACCTTAGTTGAAATATTGTCCAACTAAGGTTTGCAGCAGTTAAATCACTCTTAATGGTGTTAGATTTAGCTGCTCTTTTTGTGCTTAATTTTGGAAGAATACAGCATTTGTAACCTATATTTAAAGATTCTAAAAATTCACATTAAGGACAACTTTGGCAGAATACGGCAACGTATTCTAGAGCTAGTTGGGTCAATGCTAGGGTTTTGTGTGGTTATTAAACAAACAAAACAAAGCCGTCAAGCGTCGATTGACCTCTGTATTTTAATGAAGGAGTAATACACTTTGGCAGGACATGAAGTTCAGTACGGGAAACACCGTACACGTCGTAGCTTTTCAAGAATTAAGGAAGTTCTTGATTTACCAAACTTGATCGAAATTCAGACAGATTCTTTTAAAGACTTCTTGGATAATGGATTAAGAGAAGTTTTTGAAGATGTGCTTCCAATTAGTAACTTTACAGATACTATGGAACTTGAATTTGTTGGTTACGAGTTAAAAGAGCCTAAGTATACGCTTGAGGAAGCTCGTATCCACGATGCCTCTTATTCAGCACCAATTTTTGTCACTTTCCGTTTGATTAACAAAGAAACAGGCGAAATTAAAACCCAAGAAGTTTTCTTTGGTGATTTCCCAATCATGACTGAAATGGGAACCTTTATCATCAATGGTGGAGAACGTATCATCGTTTCTCAGTTGGTTCGTTCTCCTGGTGTTTATTTCAATGACAAAGTGGATAAAAATGGTAAGGTTGGATACGGTTCAACGGTTATTCCTAACCGTGGTGCTTGGCTTGAATTAGAAACAGATTCAAAAGACATTGCTTACACTCGTATTGACCGTACGCGTAAAATTCCATTTACAACACTTGTGCGTGCCCTTGGTTTCTCAGGTGATGATGAAATCATGGATATCTTTGGTGATAGCGAACTTGTCCGCAACACCATCGAAAAAGACATTCACAAAAACCCAGCGGATTCACGTACAGACGAAGCCCTCAAAGAAATTTACGAACGCCTTCGTCCAGGTGAACCAAAAACTGCTGACAGCTCGCGTAGCTTGCTTGTAGCTCGTTTCTTTGACCCACGTCGTTACGACTTGGCAGCTGTTGGTCGTTACAAAATCAATAAAAAATTAAACCTTAAAACACGTTTGTTGAATCAAACAATCGCTGAAAATTTGGTTGATGCTGAAACAGGGGAAATCCTTGTTGAAGCAGGAACTGTTATGACCCGCGATGTGATTGATTCTATCGCTGACCAATTGGACGGTGACCTTAACAAATTCGTTTACACACCAAACGATTACGCTGTTGTTACTGAGCCAGTTGTGCTTCAAAAATTCAAAGTGGTGTCACCAATTGACCCAGACCGCGTGGTAACAATCGTTGGTAACGCAAACCCTGATGATAAAGTGCGTGCCCTTACACCAGCGGATATCTTGGCAGAAATGTCATACTTCTTGAACCTTGCAGAAGGTCTTGGTAAAGTGGATGATATCGACCACCTTGGTAACCGTCGTATCCGTGCCGTTGGTGAGTTGTTGGCTAACCAATTCCGTATTGGTCTTGCTCGTATGGAACGTAACGTTCGCGAACGTATGTCTGTTCAAGATAACGAAGTCTTGACGCCACAACAAATCATCAACATCCGTCCTGTAACAGCTGCGGTTAAAGAATTCTTCGGTTCTTCACAGTTGTCACAGTTCATGGACCAACACAACCCACTTTCTGAGTTGTCACACAAACGTCGTTTGTCTGCCNNTGGACCAAACAAACCCATTAGGTAGTTTGGAACACAAGCGGCGGTTATCAGCCTTAGGACCTGGTGGTTTGACACGTGACCGTGCAGGTTACGAAGTTCGTGACGTGCATTACACTCACTATGGTCGTATGTGTCCGATTGAAACCCCTGAAGGACCTAACATCGGTTTGATCAACAACTTGTCAACTTACGGACACTTGAACAAATATGGTTTCATCCAAACACCGTATCGTAAAGTTGACCGTGCGACAGGTGTTGTCACAAACGAAATCGTTTGGTTGACTGCCGATGAAGAAGATGAGTACACTGTTGCACAAGCAAACTCAAAACTAAACGAAGACGGTACATTTGCTGAAGACATCGTTATGGGACGTCACCAAGGTAATAACCAAGAGTTCCCAGCAAGCGTTGTTGATTTCGTAGACGTTTCTCCTAAACAGGTAGTTGCCGTTGCGACAGCATGTATTCCTTTCCTTGAAAACGATGACTCAAACCGTGCCCTCATGGGTGCCAACATGCAGCGTCAAGCCGTTCCGTTGATTGACCCACATGCACCATATGTTGGTACAGGTATGGAATATCAAGCAGCCCACGATTCAGGCGCTGCCGTTATCGCAAAACACGATGGACGCGTTGTCTTCTCAGACGCTGAAAAAGTAGAAGTGCGTCGTGAAGATGGTTCACTTGATGTTTACCACATTACAAAATTCCGTCGTTCAAACTCAGGTACAGCCTACAACCAACGTACCCTTGTTAAAGTTGGAGATATCGTTGAAAAAGGTGACTTTATCGCTGACGGTCCTTCAATGGAAAAAGGTGAAATGGCTCTTGGTCAAAACCCAATTGTCGCTTACATGACTTGGGAAGGGTATAACTTCGAGGATGCGGTTATCATGAGTGAACGTCTGGTTAAAGAAGATGTTTACACATCTGTTCACTTGGAAGAATTTGAATCAGAAACACGTGATACAAAGCTTGGCCCTGAAGAAATCACTCGTGAAATTCCAAACGTCGGTGAAGAAGCTTTGAAAGACCTTGACGAAATGGGTATTATCCGTATCGGTGCTGAGGTTAAAGAAGGGGATATCCTTGTTGGTAAAGTGACACCTAAAGGTGAGAAAGATCTTTCTGCTGAAGAACGCCTTCTTCATGCTATCTTTGGTGATAAATCACGTGAAGTGCGTGATACGTCACTTCGTGTGCCACACGGTGGTGATGGTGTTGTTCGTGACGTTAAAATCTTTACACGTGCTAACGGTGATGAATTACAATCAGGTGTTAACATGTTGGTTCGTGTTTACATCGCTCAAAAACGTAAAATCAAAGTTGGAGATAAAATGGCCGGTCGTCACGGAAACAAAGGGGTTGTTTCTCGTATCGTTCCAGTTGAAGACATGCCTTACCTTCCAGACGGAACACCAGTTGATATCATGTTGAACCCACTTGGGGTGCCATCTCGTATGAATATCGGACAAGTTATGGAACTTCACCTTGGTATGGCTGCGCGTAACCTTGGTATTCACATTGCGACTCCAGTTTTCGATGGGGCAACTTCTGACGACCTTTGGGATACCGTTCGTGAAGCTGGTATGGACAGCGATGCCAAAACCGTTCTTTATGACGGACGTACAGGTGAACCATTTGATAACCGTGTGTCTGTGGGTATCATGTACATGATCAAACTTCACCACATGGTTGATGATAAACTTCACGCTCGTTCAGTAGGTCCTTACTCACTCGTTACCCAACAACCTCTTGGAGGTAAAGCACAATTTGGTGGACAACGTTTTGGTGAGATGGAGGTTTGGGCATTGGAAGCCTATGGTGCATCAAATGTCCTTCAAGAAATCTTGACTTACAAGTCTGATGACGTGACCGGACGTCTTAAAGCTTATGAAGCCATCACTAAAGGTAAGCCAATTCCAAAACCAGGTGTGCCAGAATCATTCCGAGTTCTTGTCAAAGAATTGCAATCTCTTGGTCTTGATATGCGCGTGCTTGACGAAGATGACAACGAAGTAGAACTTCGTGATCTTGACGAAGGTGAAGATGATGATGTCATGCACGTTGATGACCTTGAAAAAGCACGTCAAAAACAAGAAACCGAAAAAGCAGAAGTATCTATCAAAGAAGAATCTGAAGAAAAATAAAGCCAGTCAGGCTATGGGAAGCTTTCTTAGCTTTCCATAGTATTGATGGTGTGCTAAAACAGAGATAAAAAGCTTATGAAGTTTTCTTTGTAAGTTGTCGCATTTAAGAAANNGGACAGCGTTTCGGTGAGATGGAAGTTTGGGCTCTTGAAGCTTATGGTGCAGCGCACACACTTCAAGAAATCTTAACAGTGAAATCTGATGACGTTGTAGGTCGTGTGAAAACATACGAAGCAATTGTTAAAGGTGAATCTGTTCCAGAACCAGGCGTACCAGAATCATTCAAAGTATTAATCAAAGAACTTCAATCATTAGGTTTAGACGTGAAAATGTTAAATATTAATGATGAAGAAGTAGAACTACGCGATGACGAAGATGATGATGTTCCGTCAGCTGACGCGTTAAATATCGCTTCTAAAAAAGAAGAGACCAATGAAGTAACTTCTGAAAACTAAGTTGTAATTTTTTCGGGACATGGACAGGCCCTCTTAGGGGCTTGTCCTAATTCCCGTTTATTTACTAATAATCAATCGTCGAGCTAATTATTTATAAGTCGAAAAGACTTCATTAATAGAGGGAGGTAGGCTCCTTGATAGACGTTAATAATTTTGAATACATGAAAATTGGTCTTGCTTCACCAGATAAAATCCGTTCGTGGTCATATGGTGAGGTTAAAAAACCAGAAACTATCAACTACCGTACATTAAAACCAGAGAAAGATGGTTTATTCTGTGAACGCATCTTTGGTCCAACAAAAGACTGGGAATGTGCTTGTGGTAAATACAAACGTATTCGTTACAAAGGGATTATTTGTGACCGCTGTGGTGTTGAAGTAACACGTGCTAAAGTTCGTCGTGAACGTATGGGACACATCGAATTGAAAGCACCCGTTTCTCACATCTGGTATTTCAAAGGTATTCCATCACGTATGGGGCTTACATTGGACATGAGCCCACGTGCTCTTGAAGAAGTTATCTACTTCGCAGCTTACGTTGTTATTGATCCAAAAGATACACCGCTTGAACCAAAATCACTTTTGACTGAGCGCGAATACCGTGAAAAATTACAAGAATATGGACAAGGCTCATTTGTTGCGAAAATGGGTGCTGAAGCCATCCAAGACCTTCTTAAACGCGTTGATTTAAAATCTGAAATCGCTGAATTAAAAGAAGAATTGAAAACGGCTACTGGTCAAAAACGTATCAAAGCTGTTCGTCGTTTGGATGTGTTAGATGCCTTCTACAAATCTGGTAACAAACCAGAATGGATGGTACTTAACATCTTGCCAGTTATTCCACCAGATCTGCGTCCAATGGTTCAATTGGATGGTGGACGTTTTGCGGCATCAGACTTGAATGACCTTTACCGTCGTGTAATTAACCGTAACAACCGTTTGGCTCGTTTGCTTGAATTGAATGCCCCTGGTATCATCGTGCAAAACGAAAAACGTATGTTGCAAGAAGCGGTTGATGCCCTTATCGACAATGGTCGTCGTGGTCGTCCAATCACAGGTCCTGGTAGCCGTCCATTGAAATCTTTGAGCCACATGCTTAAAGGTAAACAAGGTCGTTTCCGTCAAAACTTGCTTGGTAAACGTGTTGACTTCTCAGGTCGTTCTGTTATCGCCGTAGGTCCAACACTTAAAATGTACCAATGTGGTGTGCCACGTGAAATGGCTATCGAATTGTTCAAACCATTTGTTATGCGTGAAATTGTAGCGCGTGACTACGCTGGTAACGTAAAAGCTGCTAAACGTATGGTTGAACGTGGTGACGAACGCATTTGGGATATTCTTGAAGAAGTCATTAAAGAACACCCAGTACTTCTTAACCGCGCACCGACTCTTCACCGTTTGGGTATCCAAGCATTTGAACCAGTCCTTATCGATGGTAAAGCCCTTCGTCTTCACCCACTTGTTTGTGAGGCCTACAATGCCGACTTTGACGGTGACCAAATGGCCATCCACGTGCCGCTTTCAGAAGAAGCGCAAGCAGAAGCACGTCTTCTTATGTTGGCCGCAGAACACATCCTTAACCCTAAAGATGGTAAACCAGTCGTAACCCCATCTCAAGATATGGTTCTTGGTAACTACTATTTGACAATGGAAGATCCAGGTCGTGAAGGGGAAGGTATGGTCTTTAAAGACCGTGACGAAGCGATTATGGCTTACCGCAATGGTTATGTTCACTTGCATTCACGTGTTGGTATCGCTGTTGATAGTATGCCAAACAAACCATGGACAGATGAACAAAGACATAAAATCATGGTGACAACAGTTGGTAAAATCCTCTTCAACGCTATCATGCCTGATGATCTACCATACCTTCAAGAGCCAAACAACGCTAACTTGACTGAAAAAACACCAGATAAATACTTTTTGGCACCAGGTCAAGAAATCCAGTCTGTCATTGATAACCTTGAAACAAACATTCCATTCAAGAAGAAAAATCTTGGAAATATCATTGCTGAAATCTTCAAACGTTTCCGTACAACAGAAACATCTGCTTTCCTTGACCGTTTGAAAGACCTCGGTTACTACCACTCAACCCTTGCTGGTTTGACAGTGGGTATTGCCGATATTCCAGTTATTGATAACAAACAAGAAATCATCAATGCCGCTCACGCGAAAGTTGAACAAATTAACAAAGCCTTCCGTCGTGGTCTTATCACTGACGATGAACGTTATGTTGCGGTTACGACAACTTGGCGTGAAGCAAAAGAAGAGTTGGAACAACGTCTGATTGAAACACAAGATCCTAAGAACCCAATCGTTATGATGATGGACTCAGGAGCCCGTGGTAATATCTCTAACTTCTCACAACTTGCCGGTATGCGTGGTTTGATGGCCGCTCCGAACGGACGTATCATGGAATTGCCTATCCTATCTAACTTCCGTGAAGGTTTGTCTGTTTTGGAAATGTTCTTCTCAACTCACGGTGCGCGTAAAGGTATGACTGATACAGCCCTTAAGACTGCTGACTCTGGATACTTGACACGTCGTTTGGTTGACGTTGCCCAAGACGTTATCATTCGTGAAGACGACTGTGGAACTGACCGTGGTCTTGTAATCAGCGCCATTACAGACGGAAAAGAAGTGACAGAAACACTTGAAGAACGTCTTGTTGGTCGTTACACTAAGAAATCTGTTAAACACCCAGAAACAGGCGAAGTCATTGTTGGTCCTGATGTTTTAATCACAGAAGACTTGGCTGCTACTATTGTTAAAGCTGGTGTTGAAGAAGTAACCATCCGTTCAGTATTTACATGTAATACTCGCCACGGTGTTTGCCGCCACTGTTATGGTATCAACCTTGCGACAGGCGATGCCGTTGAAGTTGGTGAAGCTGTTGGTACAATCGCCGCTCAATCTATCGGTGAACCTGGTACACAGTTGACCATGCGTACCTTCCACACGGGTGGTGTAGCGTCAAATACCGACATCACACAAGGTCTTCCTCGTATCCAAGAAATCTTTGAAGCCCGTAATCCTAAAGGGGAAGCGGTCATCACAGAAGTTAAGGGTACTGTTGTTGACATCGAAGAAGATGCCGCAACACGTACGAAGAAAGTCTTTGTACAAGGTAAAACAGGTACAGGTGAATACGTGGTACCATTTACAGCTCGCATGAAAGTAGCTGTCGGTGACGAAGTACACCGTGGTGCCCCATTGACTGAAGGTTCTATCCAACCAAAACGCTTGCTTGAAGTTCGTGACACCTTGTCAGTTGAAACTTACCTTCTTGCTGAGGTACAAAAAGTTTACCGTAGCCAAGGGGTAGAAATCGGTGACAAACACGTCGAAGTAATGGTTCGCCAAATGCTTCGTAAAGTTCGTATCATGGATCCAGGTGATACAGAATTGCTTCCAGGTACTTTGATGGACATCTCAGACTTTACAGATGCCAACAAAGACATCGTTATTGCTGGTGGTATTCCTGCGACCTCACGTCCAGTCTTGATGGGTATTACCAAAGCTTCCCTTGAAACAAATTCATTCTTGTCAGCAGCATCATTCCAAGAAACAACTCGTGTTCTTACAGATGCCGCTATACGTGGTAAGAAAGATCATCTTCTTGGTCTTAAAGAAAATGTTATCATCGGTAAGATTATCCCAGCTGGTACAGGTATGGCACGTTACCGCAATATCGAACCACAAGCTGTTAATGAGTTTGAACCTACTGAAGAAGTAGATGTTGTGGTGGAAGAAGAAATCATCACAAGTGCTGAATAAAACCCAAAAGAGAGAACGATTCGTTCTCTCTTTTTTTGTAATCATGATAAATAAGCAAAATTTTTTTAAAATAGCGTTAATTTTTATATAATAAATCTTAAAAGGAAGTGAGGTAAATGTATCAAGTTGTAAAAATATATGGCGACTGGGAACCCTGGTGGTCATTGGAAAATTGGCAGGAAGACATCATAGAAACAAAATGCTTTGATGATTTTGAAGAAGCACGTGCTTTTTACCAACAAGAATGCCAAACACTCAAATCATCTTTACCAAGTTGTAAATGCCATGACAATTTTCAAGCAGCTTTTTGGAACCAAGAGGACCAACGCTGGTGTGAGATGTGTGGCAGCTACTTGCAGCAGTACCATTCCATTGTTATACTCGAAGATGGTCGTGAGTTATCAAAAGAGGCATTGTCTTACTAAATGTATTTAATGGAGTAGGCAATGCTTACTCTTTATATAAGCGAAGAAGGTAGCTTAGCTATTTTTTTTTGTTTTTGGCTAAATGGCCATGATACCTTTCTTTTTTCGAATAATGAGATGAGGAGGTTTTTATGATTCAAGATTTAGCAAAAGCTATCATAGCAAATGCGGTCGCTAAAGCTGCTCAAGATATTTATATCCTACCTAAGCAAAACCGCTATGAAGTCTATTATCGGCTAGGTAATGACAAGGAATTGATAGATTGCTTTGATGCTGACAAAATGACTAACCTGATTAGCCATTTTAAATTTGTCGCAGGCATGGACGTTGGGGAAAAGCGTCGTAGCCAACTAGGTTCGTGCGACTACACCTTTGCAGAAGATGAGCAAATCTCGCTACGTTTATCAAGTGTCGGGGACTACCGCGGTCGAGAGAGTTTGGTAATTCGTTTGCTTTATTATGGTCAAAAATCTCTCCATTATTGGTTTGATGGGCTAGAGGAAGCTTTATCTGTTGTCAATGGTAGGGGACTTTATCTCTTTTCAGGTCCAGTTGGTAGTGGAAAAACCACGCTGATGTATCAGTTGGTTCAGGAAAAATTTCCAGATAAACAAGTCATTACCATCGAAGATCCTGTGGAAATTCAGCAGGATAATATGTTGCAGCTGCAATTAAACGATGAAATAGGCATGACTTACGATGAGCTGATCAAATTGTCCTTGCGGCATCGACCAGATATTCTCATTATCGGAGAAATTCGTGATAGCGATACGGCACACGCGGTTATTAGGGCCAGTTTAACAGGAGCTGTGGTATTTTCGACCATTCATGCTAAAAGCATTTCAGGTGTTTATGCGCGTTTATTGGAATTAGGTATCAGTCAGCAAGAGTTGGAGAATAGTCTGCACGCAGTGGTTTACCAACGGTTAATTGGGGGAGGAGGTGTGATAGATGTTGCAAAAGATGGATTTAAAGAGCACCAGCCAAGCAACTGGAATCAAAAAATGGACCAGTTGGTTGCACAAGGACATCTTTCCAAAGAACAAGCGGCCATTGAAAAAATTACCCTTTAGCAAACAACGAAAACTCATTCAGTTATTTAATAATTTGTTTCATAGTGGCTTTCATTTGTCGGAAATTCTGTCCTTTCTAAGACGTAGTCAGCTGCTGGAGGCTGATTATATCGATGTGATGCAAAATAGCTTATTGGCTGGAGGTAATCTATCGCTCATGATGTCCCAGCTAGGTTTCTCTGATACGATTGTAACGCAGATGGCTTTGGCGGATATTCACGGCAATAGTCAAAGGAGCCTTGTAAAAATTGATGCCTATCTAACTAGCATGGGTGCCGTGAGAAAGAAATTGCTCGAGGTTATGACCTACCCTGTCATGTTACTTGGCTTCCTTGTGTTGATTATGGTGGGGCTAAATCATTATTTATTGCCACAACTGGAAGGTAGCAATCTAGCCACTCAGTTGATTCAGCATTTTCCCCTGCTGTTTTTAGTGGGAACTGTGATGATTACGCTCGTGGTTCTTGCGCTTTATCTTTACCAAAAACGCTTGCCTCGCATTCGGGTGTACAGTCAACTCAGTCGCCTTCCTTTTATTGGAAATACCATTCGGTTGTATTTGACGGCTTATTACGCACGGGAATGGGGCAACCTCATCGGTCAAGGTGTTGAGTTAATTGACATTGTGGCGATTATGCAGCAACAAAAATCACGCTTGTTTCAAGAAATTGGGCAAGATATGCAAGAAGCTTTACTGTCAGGGCAAGCCTTTCATCAAAAAGTATTGGATTATCCTTTTTTTCTGACAGAACTAGGACTGATGATTGAGTACGGTGAAATCAAATCAAAATTAGGCAGTGAATTAGACATTTACGCCGAGGAAACCTGGCAACGTTTCTTTGGCAAAATGAACCAAGCAACCCAGTTGATTCAACCGCTAGTCTTTATCTTTGTGGCTTTGGTGATTGTCTTGATTTACGTAGCGATGTTGTTGCCAATGTATCAAAATATGGGAGGGTATTTTTAATGAAAAATAGATTAGCTAAATGGCGTAGAAAGACTGTTCGTGGATTCACTCTGGTGGAAATGTTAATTGTTTTGCTTATTATTAGCGTTTTGATGTTGCTTTTTGTACCAAATTTAAGCAATCAAAAAGATGCGGTGCGTGAAAAAGGTAACAAGGCAGTGGTCAAGGTGGTAGAAAGTCAGCTATCGCTTTATGAACTCAAAGAAGGTGAGAAACCAAGCATTGAACAACTTGTTAAAGCGGGTTATATTACAGATGATCAAGCCGAAACCTATCGCAAAACTAAGCAATAAAGGTGTTCCAGCTTTTACCATTTTGGAATCCTTGGTGACTTTGGGCATAACGTGTTTTATGGTCATGAGTTTGTCGGGTTCGCTAAACGGTATTTTTCAAAGTGTGGAAGAAACCTTGTTCTTTTTATCGTTTGAAAATCTTTATCGCGATACGCAAACGCTAGCCAACGTTAACCAAAGAGCAATGACTTTGACTATTTCAGAAGATGCGATTTCAAATAGCGTGTCTAAGGTGAGCCTTCCACGTCAGGTAAAAGTGGGAGATACCAAGCAGATTGTATTGAGCAAGGAAGGGGGCAATTCATCTTTGGGCAAGGTTGTTTTTCAATTACAAGACAAAGAGATTTATTATCAATTGTATTTAGGGAGTGGTAAATATAAAAAAACAGAGAGTAGCCGCCTACATACTCCTTGAGAGTTTAGTTGCCTTGGGCTTAATGGCGACCATTACCAGTCTTGTTTTGGGAGAAGTCACCAAAAGCAGGCAACAGATGCAAGCAAGCCTGCACCAACAAGAAGTATTAAATGTGGCAACAATGGCGATTCAAACAGAACAAGGTCATTTGGCAATCAATGGGGTCGAGGTCAGCATTGTAGAACAAGAAGGTGAGCTTTTAGTTTATGAAGGAAAAAAACGGATATTACACATTAAAAAAGACTAGACTAAAAGCATTCACCCTTTTAGAATGCTTGGTGGCGTTGCTGGTTATCGCAGGAACGGTCTTGGTTTATGACGGTTTAGCACGTTCGGTCAAAGCCAATATCCACTACCTATCCAACAATCAGGAAGAAGAGTGGCTTTTATTTTCCCAGCAATTACGCTCGGAACTAGAGGGGAGCCAATTAGACAGAGTAGCATCTAATAAACTGTATGTCACTAAAGCCAATCAGCACCTAGCTTTTGGTCAATCTAACAGCCATGATTTTCGCAAAACAAACGCTTCTGGTCGTGGTTACCAACCCATGCTTTTTGGCTTGCAATCATCGAGCATATCACAAGACGGTCAGCAAGTAACGATCAAACTTGGCTTCAAAAATCGTATGGAGAGAGAATTTGTTTACACTTTTAAGACGGAAGGTTAAGGCTGGTATTTTGCTGTATTCTTTGCTCATGGTAGCTGTATTTGCCTTGGTTTTGCAGTTTTATTTGGGGCGCGTGGTAGCAGTTGAGCAAAAACACCAAGCGCAGCGAGCCTCAAGTCAGGCTTATCTGATGGCAAAAGTAGTGGATAAGTTTGCCAAGGAACATTCAGGACAAATGCATTTTGACAAAGGCAAGGCTCAATATCACATTCAAGGTCAGTATATTCATATCACCGTCACCTTAGCCAATCAGCAAGAATTTCAATACCAATTTTACAGAAATGATGAAAATGATTAGTGACTTTTTTTGAAAAAGGTGACTTCTTCCCATTTTTCTTATTTTTTGATATGATAAAACGTGCGGAGGAAACTATGAATTTTGAAAAAATCGAACAAGCCTACGATTTCATTTTAGAAAATATCCAATTGATTGAAAATGAGTTGAAAACACATCTTTACGATGCCCTGATTGAACAAAACTCGTTTTATCTTGGAGAAGAAGGTGCAAGTGAGGAAGTAGCTGCAAATAATGACAAACTACGTCAATTGCAATTAAGTCAGGAAGAGTGGCGTAGAGCCTTTCAATTTATTTTCATTAAGGCAGCTCAAACCGAGCAATTACAAGCCAATCACCAATTCACACCAGATAGCGTGGGCTTTATCTTACTCTTTTTAGTAGAAAGCTTAACAGCCTCTGATACGGTTGATGTGTTAGAAATCGGTAGTGGAACGGGAAATTTGGGTGAAACTTTATTAACAAACAGTTCCAAAACCCTGAACTATCTTGGTATTGAAGTGGATGATTTATTGATTGATTTATCTGCTAGTATCGCTGAAGTGATGGGATCATCTGCTCAGTTTATCCAAGAGGATGCTGTACGCCCACAAATTTTAAAAGAAAGTGATGTGATTATTAGTGATTTACCAGTCGGTTTTTATCCTAATGATGCCATTGCTAAACGTTACCAAGTGGCTAGCAGCAAAGAACACACCTACGCTCACCATTTGTTAATGGAGCAATCTTTGAAATACCTGAAAAAAGATGGTTTGGCTATCTTTTTAGCACCGTCTGATTTGTTGACAAGTCCACAGAGTGATTTGCTGAAAGAGTGGTTAAAAGGCTATGCAGATGTGATTGCGGTCATTACCTTGCCTGAAACCTTATTTGGTAGTGCAGCCAGCACCAAGTCCATCTTTGTTTTCAAAAAACAATCCACTCATCCAGTTGAAACTTTTGTTTACCCCTTGGTAGATTTGAAAGAACAAGCTGTTTTGGAAGATTTTGTAAAAGAATTTCAAAATTGGAAAAAAGACAATAGGCTTTTCTAAAAAAATATGATAGAATGAGTTATATTAAGAAAGCGCTTTAGAGGTAAAGTTATGGCAAAAACGATTTCTATCAATGCAGGAAGCTCAAGTCTAAAATGGCAATTATACAATATGCCAGAAGAAGAGGTTATTGCAAAAGGGTTAATTGAGCGTATTGGTCTTTCTTGTGGGATTTCTACGGTTAAATTCAAAGGGAAAACTCATTCAGAAACAAGAGATATTCCAGACCATACGGCAGCTGTTAAAATTTTGTTGGATAATTTGATTTTGATGGCTATTATCACAGGCTATGACGAAATTGACGGTGTCGGACATCGTGTTGTGGCTGGTGGCGAATATTTTAAAGAGTCTGCATTGGTGACGGATAATGTCATTCAAAAAGTGGAAGGGTTGTCAACTTTGGCTCCTCTACACAACCCTGGAGCAGTCCTTGGTATCAAAGCCTTTAAAGAGCTTTTGCCAGATATTACCAGTGTCGTTGTTTTTGATACGGCTTTTCACACATCAATGCCAAAAGTCGCTTATCGCTACCCAATTGCGAACCGCTACTACAAAGAATACAAGGTACGTAAATATGGAGCACATGGGACTAGTCATCAATACGTCGCCCAAGAAGCTGCCAAAGTCCTTGGAAAACCATTGGAAGAGTTGAAATTGATTACTTGCCACATTGGTAATGGGGTTTCAGTTACTGCGGTTAAGGGTGGTAAATCGGTTGATACGTCAATGGGCTTGACACCGCTTGGTGGTACCATGATGGGGACACGTTCAGGAAGTATTGATCCTGGTGTGATTGCTTTCTTAATGGATTCAGATCCTGAACTCAATACGTCTGACGACATTCGAACAGTGCTAAACCGTCAGTCAGGGCTTCTTGGTGTTTCTGAAAAATCAAGTGATATGCGTGATATTCTTGCTGGCAAAGAAGCTGGAGATGCTAATTGCGAGTTAGCTTATGATATGTATATCGACCGTTTGCGAAAATACATTGCGCAGTACTTTGCTGTGTTAAATGGTGCAGATGCAGTTATCTTTACGGCTGGTATTGGTGAAAATTCAGATGTCGTGCGTGAGGATATTATTGCTGGCATGACTTGGTTTGGTGTGGATATTGATCCTGCTAAGAATGTACCAGGTGCTTATGGCGTGATTTCAACGGATCAAGCACGCGTGAAAGTTATGGTCATCCCAACAGATGAGGAACTCGTGATTGCGCGTGATGTTGAGCGTTTTAAAAACGCAACTAACGAAGTTATCAATTATTAAATATGATAAGACCATTAAAGCTGGCCTATTTGGGTCAGCTTTTTTGCAGTTGTTTGGATTGTTTTTGGGCTGGATTTTGTTTACAATAGTACGAAACAGGATGTTAGGAGAGATGATGAAATGAAACGATTTGTAACGGCCGTGGGTTATTTTTTCTTGGCTTTTGCTCTGATTTTTTTAGAACAATTGCCAACGGTTTTTATTAGAGCTAACCAACCATTCAACCAAACTTTGGGAATTACTTTGGCTTTGCTGGTGGTGTCAATTTTTACGATTTACGTTGCTAGGCGTGTTGGTTTTTTGAAACAGTTGGAGGATTTAAAAACCTGGCAGGCTTGGAAAATCATTCTTATTGGCTTTACGGCCTTGACGGTTGTCAAATATATTGGTGGTGTCATTTTGGTTTTGGAAAAAGGCCTTGACGCCAATACAGGCAATCAAGCA
Source organism: Streptococcus sp. UBA3373 (assembly GCF_002360305.1). Classification (NCBI taxonomy): domain Bacteria; kingdom Bacillati; phylum Bacillota; class Bacilli; order Lactobacillales; family Streptococcaceae; genus Streptococcus; species Streptococcus sp. UBA3373. The sequence goes on from NZ_DEQF01000055.1 coordinate 21,813, forward strand.
GCGATTGAGCAAGTTGGTATGTCGCCAATATTGCTAATTACGTTGACGGTGATTACTGCACCGATTGTGGAAGAAACGGTCATGCGAGGGCTGATTTTAGGAAAGGTCTTTAACAATTCTTACCTTGGTGTTTTGTTAAGTTCTTTCTTGTTTGGCTTGTTGCACATGCCGACTGACCTTGGAAGTTGGATTATTTATGGCGGTATGGGGTTGGTTCTCGCTCTCATTTATCACCGTACGCAAAAGCTCGAGTACACGATAGCTGTTCATTTTATTAACAATGCTCTGGGTGTGCTTTTCATGTTATTGTTATAAAAAAAGCTGGGCTTTCGCTCAGCTTTTTGACTATTATAAGTTTTTGGCTTTATCAATTGTGGCATCAATGCTAGAGATGACGCTAGCTGTTAAACCTGTTTTTTCAAGGTCAAGCAATCCTGCGATAGTTGTACCACCAGGACTTGAGATTTTATCAATCAAATCGTGTGGGCTATCAGCCCCTTGCAGCAAATTTTCAGCGCTGGCTAGGACCGTTTGTGTGACAATTTCTAATGATTTGCCCTTTGGAATACCGTATTTGACACCCGCTTTGGCGAGCGCTTCGATAAATAGGTAAATGTAGGCTGGACTAGAACCAGCAAGGGCTGTAAAGGTGTCGAAATCTTTTTCTGGTATGTCAAACGTTGTACCAAAACTGTCCGTGATTTCTTTAGCGCTTGTGAACAGTTCTTCAGAAACGTGTTCATTGATGCAAATAGCCGTTGTACTTTTTAAAATTTGTGCGTTGATATTTGGCATGATGCGAATCAAGGGCAGTTCAGGGCTTGTTAATTTGCCAAGACGCTCCAAGGTGACACCTGCAGCCATTGATAGAATAGGTTGATGAAAATGAAGTTCGGAAAGAACAGGTTCAAACATTTGTGGCTTGATACCAAGGACAACCAAATCCACTTGGTCAATGAGTTCTTGGTGTGATGGTGCCGCCGTTACATTTAGCTGCTCAGCTATTTCGCGTGAGCGAGCTAGTGATGACCCTGAAATGATAATGTCATGCGATGTTGTCTTGAGTCCGTTGATAATGGCAGAGGCCATTTTACCAACTCCGATAAATCCAATTTTCATGCTTCCTTCATTCCTCTCTAATAATTTTTGATTAAATCAACAGTTGAGCGGTCTAATTTGTTAATAATGGCTTGTAAGAAGGCTTGGGCTTGTAAGAAGTCATCCATAGCGTAAAGGGTTTGGTGTGAGTGAATGTAACGGGCACAAACACCGATAGTTGTTGATGGGATACCCTCATTTTGAAGGTGGGCAGCACCAGCGTCTGTTCCCCCTTTAGAAGGATAATATTGGTATTTGATACCAGCTTCTTCGGCAGTTGTCAAAAGGAAATCACGCATATTTTTTAGCATGATGTGGCCTGGGTCGTAGAAACGGAAAAGGGTTCCGTCGCCAATTGTACCTTGGTTGCCATAAATATCTCCCGCAGGTGAACAATCAACGGCAAAGAAGAGTTCAGGTTTGAATTTGGTTGTTGACACGTGTGCCCCACGCAGCCCAACTTCTTCTTGAACATTTGCCCCAGCGATAAGGGTGTTGTCCAAGCGTTTTCCTTTAAGGCTTTCGAGCAATTCAGTCACCATTAAAATACCAAAGCGATTATCCCAAGCTTTAGAAATCACATTTTTTTGGTTAGCCGTAAGGACGGTTTCTGATTTTGGTACAATGATATCACCAGGAAGGACACCAAAGCTTTCTGCTTCTGCCTTGTCTGCAAATCCAGCATCAAAAATAATGTCATCGATTTTTGGAAGTGATGCAGAGCCATTTGCCCCACGAAGAAAATGTGGTGGAACAGAACCAGATACAACTGGAATGGCACGACCTTCACGAGTGTAAAGGGTAAAACGTTGCGAACTCAAAACCAAAGGGTTCCAGCCGCCGATACCCACGGCACGCATTGTCCCATCTGCTTTGATGTCGCTCACCATAAAACCGACTTCGTCCATGTGAGAGGCCACCATGATACGTGGAGCCTCTTTGGCATCAGAGTTTTTGATTCCAAAAATACCGCCCAGACCATCTGTTTGCACGTCATCAACTAGTGGCGTGATTTTCGAACGTAAAAAGTCTCGAACGTTGTACTCATAGCCTGCAATACCATCAAGTTCTGTAACTTCTTTTATTTTAGAAAATAATTCTGACATAAAAACCTCGATTCTATATTTTCTATTTTAGCATAAAAATGGTAGAATAAAGCGTATGATAAGTAAAAAAAGCAGTTTCCTTTTGGGCTCTAGTGTGGTGGGAGTGACTGGTCTTATCGCCTTTAGCACAATGTTAAGCAAGCAACAGGAAAAGAAACGGCAAGAAAGAGTTAAAAGAGAAGTGCGTGATTGTTTTAGTCAGCTTGGTTCTATTTTGGTTCTTTATGTGAATCATTTTGAGTCTGACAAAACAACAACGACAGGTGGTGTTGTCCTGACAGATGGTCGTACTTTTCGATTTGTTCACCAAAGGGGTGACATTAGCTATGTGGAGGAGAAAAAATGATTAGTCCAGCGTCTTATGAAGAAATGGCGACTTATTTGGAAAAACCTGGCAAAGTGGTTTTCTTTTTTACGGCAAATTGGTGCCCAGATTGCCAATTTATCTATCCTGTCATGCCAGAGATTGAAACTGAAAATCCTGAATTTACCTTTGTCCGTGTTGATCGTGACGAATTTATGGAAGTCGCACAACGCTGGGATATTTTTGGTATTCCAAGTTTTGTAGTGACCGAAAATGGCAAAGAAATCGGGCGTTTAGTCAACAAATTACGCAAAACCAGAGCAGAAATTAACAGCTTTTTAGCTGAATTGAAATAGGAGAGAAAATGATTTTTACGTACAACAAAGAACACGTCGGTGATGTCCTTATGGTGATTGTCAAAGATAGTAAGGGTGCTAAGCTTGATTACGAACGCAAAGGCAAGGTATCACGCGTATTTCTTGAAAAAAATGGTGAAACAGTTGCTTGGAATATTTTTGATGTGTCAAGCTTGATTGCGATTAGTGGTAAGGGTCAAGTGACCTTGTCTGACCAAGATGTGGCAACCCTTAACGCTGAATTGACAAAAGAAGACTTCAGCGAGCAATTGGAAAATGACCCATCACCAAAATTTGTCGTTGGTCAAATCAAAGAAATGGCTGCTCATTCAGACAGTGACCACTTGAATATTTGCCAAGTGCAAATCTCAGATGATAAAACCGTTCAAATTGTTGCAGGAGCGCCAAATGCAGCAGTTGGCTTAAAAACTATTGTTGCTCTTCCAGGTGCAATGATGCCAAACGGTAGTTTGATTTTCCCAGGTGCCCTTCGCGGTGAAAAGAGTTTTGGGATGATGTGCTCACCTCGTGAATTGGCTCTTCCAAATGCACCACAAAAACGTGGGATCATTGAATTGGATGATACAGCAGTGGTTGGCGAAGCCTTTGATCTAGAAAAACACTGGAAAGCTCAATAGTAATGAAAGGAGTTGGAGTTTCCAGCTCTTTTTTCTCTTGTTTTTCGAATAATAAGATAGGAGGAAGCTTATGTACAATAAAGTTATTATGATTGGTCGCCTGACTGTACAACCAGAGCTGGTGACAACACCAAACGATAAATCAGTCACACGCGTGACTTTGGCAGTTAATAGACGATTTAAATCGCAAAATGGGGAACGTGATGCGGATTTTATTTCCCTTGTGGTTTGGGGACGTTTGGCAGAAACCCTAACGTCTTACGCGGGAAAAGGTAGCCTCATATCAGTCGATGGCGAACTTCGCACACGCAAATACGATAAAAATGGACAGACGCAGTACGTGACCGAAGTCCTATGTCATTCTTTCCAGTTACTAGAAAGCCGCACCAAACGTGCCATGCGAGAAAACAACACCCCAAACAACCTAGCCGACCTCGTACTAGAAGAAGAGGAACTCCCGTTTTAATATGAAACAGTTCAAGTTTTTGACTTGGGCTGTTTTTTGTTGGATGATAGTTGAAGTTTAAGTGTTATCTATACTTTTTGACTGAATTGTATATACAATTTAAAAATGTTATAATTAAGATAAAATAATTATTGGTTTTTCAGAGGTTATTGAAAAGGTATAGAATGAAAAAACAAAAAAATTTAGGTATTTTAGTGAGCGCCATCTTTGGTTTTTTGATAGTAATTGGCTCTTATTTAAATTATAAAATATTTCCCTCAAATTCGAGTCGCATCAAAATTGTTGCCACCTATATGACGATGAATAATGATTTTTATAAGGTATTAAACAACGAAATTGAAAAGGTTGTTAAAGAGAATAATGATATTTTGTACACTAGAGATCCCGCTCTAGATGTAAATAAACAAAAACAACAAATTGACTCATTTATCCAAAAAGAAGTTGAT
>NZ_DEQF01000055.1:26239-45944 GCF_002360305.1 Streptococcus sp. UBA3373
ATGGTTTGAGTCGCTCTTTATTAGAAAAGATTAGTATTATTCCCAGTTCACCTGAACAAATTTTTTGCTTGTCTAATCTTTTTTTTGCAATACTTTTATTTGTCATATATGCTAGAAATCAGAAGTTAAAAAAAGAGACAGTAGTTCGTGATTGGTTTGCTATTTTAGAGGTTTTTTTACTTTTAGCTACATTTGTAGCATTACAGTTTTCCTATAATGGTTTGATTTTATTAGTTTTCATGGATATCTTTTTTTCGTATACAGATTTTTATACTTTTCGTGAGAAGAGATCATGGCTATTCTTTATTTTAGCAAACTTTGGCGCTCTTTTATTGTCAAATTACGATGTTCTATCATTATTAGTCCGTACTCCTGAATTAGATGTCTATATTGATGTTTTTCCTTCAAGTACACGTTTAGCCATTCTTTTTATAAAAAATTGCTTGGTTTCGTTAAATATTATTGTTTTTATCATTTCATTGGTAACTTATATTGTTTATTCTGTCACTGAAAATCATAAGATTGAAAAGGAGCTGTTAATGGCGTCACAGGCGAATACACGATTAAAAGAATATGTTGCAGTATCTGAAAAAATTACTGAGGATAGAGAACGTAGACGTATTGCGCGTGAAATTCACGATACTATCAAAAGTAGTTTATTTTTCCCCTTGACATAATATTGAAAAAGTTCCTAATGCTGATAATCTCCCAGCTAGGAACTTTTTCAATGCTCAAATAACTGCTTGACTTATTTTTTAGAAATTGAGTTTTTTTCTTGACTATTTCTGACTAAGTGCTAAAATAGTTCTTGTAATGAGTTAGCACTAAAGAGTGTAGAGTGCTAATTTGAGATTTAGGTTTCTATTTCTCAGGATAAATAAGAAATTTGGAGGCAAAAGGCATGTTAAAACCATTAGGAGATCGTGTTGTTTTAAAAGTCGAAGAAGAAAAAGAACAAACCGTTGGTGGTCTTGTCCTAGCTGGAGTAAGTAAAGAAAGAACACAAGTAGCGACTGTTGTGTCTGTCGGTGAAGGTAGCCGTACGTTGACTGGTGAATTGGTAGCACCAAGTGTTGCTGCCGGTGACAAGGTTCTTATTGAACATGGTTCTGGAATTGAAGTCAAAGATGGTGACGACAAAGTCATGATTGTTCGTGAAGCAGAAATTTTAGCGGTATTAGCTTAATAAAAACGTCAGTGGTACGTTAATCTATTAAAGTTAAAAGAGGGATATATTATGGTTAAAGATATTAAATTTTCATCAGATGCGCGTGAAAGTATGGTACGCGGGGTTGATATTTTAGCAGATACGGTGAAAGTAACCTTAGGTCCTAAAGGACGCAATGTGGTACTTGAAAAATCATTTGGTTCACCATTGATCACGAATGATGGTGTGACAATCGCCAAAGAAATCGAATTAGAAGACCATTTTGAAAATATGGGTGCTAAATTGGTATCAGAAGTTGCCTCTAAAACAAATGATATCGCTGGTGATGGTACAACAACTGCGACTGTTTTAACACAAGCTATCGTGCGTGAAGGTCTTAAAAACGTGACTGCAGGAGCAAATCCAATTGGTATTCGTCGCGGTATCGAATCTGCGGTTTCAGTAGCTGTCGATGCTTTGAAATCAATTGCACAACCAGTTGCTAACAAGGAAGCAATTGCCCAAGTTGCTGCCGTATCATCACGTTCTGAAAAAGTTGGTGAATACATCTCAGAAGCTATGGAAAAAGTTGGTAATGACGGTGTTATCACAATCGAAGAATCACGTGGTATGGAAACAGAACTTGACGTGGTTGAAGGGATGCAATTTGACCGTGGTTACTTGTCACAATATATGGTAACTGACAATGAAAAAATGGTTGCTGAACTTGACAACCCTTATATCTTGATTACCGATAAGAAAATCTCAAATATTCAAGACATCTTGCCATTGCTTGAAGAAGTCTTGAAAACAAGCCGTCCGCTTCTTATTATTGCCGATGATATCGATGGTGAAGCTCTTCCAACACTTGTTCTTAACAAAATCCGTGGTACCTTTAATGTCGTAGCGGTTAAAGCACCAGGCTTTGGTGATCGTCGTAAAGCCATGCTTGAAGATATTGCTATCTTGACAGGTGGTACAGTGATTACTGAAGATCTTGGTCTTGAGTTGAAAGACGCAAACATGACTGCTCTTGGACAAGCCGCTAGAGTAACCGTTGATAAAGACAGTACAGTTATAGTGGAAGGTGCTGGTGATAGCGCTGCTATTGCTGACCGTGTCAATGTAATTAAATCACAATTGGCTGCAACAACATCTGAATTTGACCGTGAAAAATTGCAAGAACGTCTTGCTAAATTAGCAGGTGGTGTTGCCGTAATTAAAGTCGGCGCTGCAACAGAAACAGAATTGAAAGAAATGAAATTGCGTATTGAAGATGCCCTTAACGCGACACGTGCTGCCGTTGAAGAAGGTATCGTTGCTGGTGGTGGTACAGCACTTGTTAATGTCATTTCAAAAGTTGCAGAACTTGAATTGGAAGGTGACGAAGCAACAGGACGTAACATCGTACTTCGTGCCTTGGAAGAACCTGTTCGTCAAATTGCAACAAACGCTGGTTACGAAGGTTCAGTTGTCATTGAACGTTTGAAAAATGAATCACTTGGTACAGGTTTCAACGCTGCTAACGGTGAATGGGTAGATATGGTTGAAGCTGGTATCATCGACCCAGTGAAAGTAACACGTTCAGCTCTTCAAAACGCTGCCTCTGTTGCTAGTTTGATTTTGACGACAGAAGCTGTCGTGGCTAACAAACCGGAACCTGCTGCTCCAGCACAACCTGCTCCAGGTATGGATCCATCAATGATGGGTGGCTTCTAATTATCCACTCTAGTCAGATTTTACTCGATAAAGAAGTTAAGAGGTTTTTCTTAGCTTCTTTTTTTTAGTTTTTCCCTTAAAATTTGATATAATAGGACAAATATGACACATGATAAGGTTTACAGATGGAGGTGAGGGTATTGGATGATAAAGAATTCCTGCAGATTGGGGAATTGTATCGGGAATTACGCTTAGCGCGTGGTTTGAAATTAAAAGACGTTGCTAACCAACAATTATCCCTTTCCCAACTCTCTAAATTTGAAAATGGGCAGACCATGATTGCGGCAGATAAGTTGTTGGTTGCGCTGTCTGGCATTCACATGAGTTTAGCAGAATTTGGCCACGCTCTTAACCATTACCAAGAGAGCCCCTTCTTTTCTAAAGGCAAGCAAATTGCAATGCTTCAATTGACAGGTGATGTTGATGGTTTAAAAGCTTTGATACATGATGTGGCAGATACCGATGTTTACACGCGTTTGAATGCCATCGATGTGGCGAGTGCTATTCAGTCGCTTGACCCAGTTTATGCGATTTCAGAAGCAGACAAGGCTTTTTTGACAGATTATCTCTATGGCATCGAGGAGTGGACAGAATACGAACTCTACTTGTTTGGCAATACCATGTCTATCTTGTCTAGTAAGGATTTGATTTTTCTGGGTAAAGCCTTTGCTGAGCGGGACAGCTTTTACCAAACCTTGCCTCAGCACAGAAAGACAGCTGAGTTGATCTTTTTAAATATCATGTTTGCCTTAATTGAGCGGCGTGAGTTGCATCACATTCCTTATTTTATGGAAAAATTGGAAGCTTTGCTGACTTATCAAGATATGTTTGCCTTGAGCGTCTTGACCTTTTTGCGACAAGTACTTGATTATCTCAATGGCTCTTTGGTAAGTGTGACACCTATCAAAGATTATATTGATATGGTTAAAAAAGTGGGCAATCCGACCTTGGCTGATTTGCTGACTGAGCGTCTTGTAGCCTTTGGATTGATAGAAAAAATCTGAGCCTTTGCACTCAGATTTTGATAATTATTTCTTTAAAATGGCCAAATACGAAAAGTAAGTAGCAAAAAAGCCAAAAGCAATCCTTTAAAACGCATCTCAAAAACCTCCTTTTCTTACCATTATAACCGAATAACCGAGAAATGACTAAAAACATCTGATTATCAGATGTGAGAATAAAAAATTTATTTTCATATTTGAAAATTCTGTAAATTTCACTTTTTTTATGGTATAGTATTCTTATAAGTATTTACTGATAGTACTTATGCAACAATTGTTTGATTTGGCGATGCTAAAAAACGATTGTTAGGGGGACTAGGTTTTCCTAGGGAGAGATGAAAGATCATTACTTGTAAAAGAGTTTGACGCTTGACTTGCTCAAACTAGCAGGTCATACCTAAGATAAATACCATGGTGGTGGTTCGGTGCATTATGGATCGATTTTTAAATTAATGCAGTAGCAGGTATGACAAGAGAAATGATTTGTAAGGTCTAAGGTTCTCGACTAGAGTGTTTCTAGTAGGCCTTATTATTATTTGACAGGCATCACTAGTTATCTAGTGGTGTTTTAATATATTTTTAATTAAGCAAATAAGGTCGAAATATCCTTGCTTTTTTGGTTGTCTTAAAAGAGGATAAGCGCAAAGTTGTAACTGTTTTCAAGTTCTAAAAAGCTTTTTTTAAAAAAATTCAGAAAACGCTTTACAAAATGAAAATACGTGCTATAATAAAATCATCAAAGCAACGCAAACGTTTGCGTAGCTTTAAGCGCAAATCAATCTCTTTTTAAATGGAAAAATAGATGGCATTATTTTTTTAAGTCAAAAAGTAATTGGTTTATTAGCAAAAAGGTTTAAGGAGTTATTACATGAAGAAAGCATTTCAAAAGTTAACCAGCTTTGAATTTTGGCAAAAGTTCGGTAAATGCTTGATGGTTGTTATTGCTGTTATGCCAGCAGCAGGGTTGATGGTTAGTATCGGAAACTCACTTTCTCTGATCAATGCCGACTCAGCTATCTTAGCAACTGTTGGTAACGTTATTGCCCAAATTGGTTGGGGAATTATTAATAACCTTCACATTCTCTTTGCATTAGCTATCGGGGGTAGCTGGGCTAAGGAGCGTGCAGGTGGTGCGTTCGCAGCTGGTATTGCATTTATTTTGATCAATCTTATCACAGGTCACGTTTATGGTGTTACCCTTGATATGATTGAAGATGGAACAAGTGTGGTTCACAACGTTCTTGGTTCACCAATGCTTGTTTCTGACTATTTCGTTAACATTCTTGGACAACCTGCTCTTAACATGGGTGTCTTTGTCGGAATCATCTCAGGTTTTGTAGGGGCAACAGCTTACAACAAATACTACAACTACCGTAAATTGCCAGATGTTTTGTCATTCTTTAACGGAAAACGTTTTGTTCCATTTGTCGTTATCTTCCGTGCAACAATCGTTGGTTTGATCATGGCTGTTGTTTGGCCCATCATCCAATCAGGTATCAATGGATTTGGTACATGGATTGCATCATCACAAGATTCTGCTCCATTCTTGGCGCCATTCTTGTATGGTACGTTAGAGCGTTTGCTTCTACCATTTGGTTTGCACCACATGATTACAATCCCAATGAACTACACTTCTCTTGGTGGTACTTACGTTATCCTTACAGGTGCTCAAAAAGGTGCAGAAGTATTTGGACAAGACCCACTTTGGTTAGCATGGGTAACTGACCTTATCAACCTTAAAGGTTCTAATGTAACAGAATACCAAAACCTTCTTGCAACAGTTGTTCCAGCTCGTTTCAAAGTTGGACAAATGATTGGTGCAACTGGTACTTTGATGGGGGTTGCTTATGCAATGTACCGTAATGTTGACCCAGACAAGAAGAAAAAATACTCTGCTATGTTTATCTCAACAGCAGCAGCAACTTTCCTAACAGGTGTAACTGAGCCAATCGAGTACATGTTCATGTTCGTTGCGATGCCACTTTACGTTGTGTATGCAGTGGTACAAGGTTTGACATTTGCATTGGCTGACTTGGTAAACCTACGTCTTCACTCATTCGGTAATATCGAATTGCTAACACGTACACCGATGGCTATTAAAGCAGGACTTGGTGGCGACTTATTCAACTTTGTTATTTGCTCAATCTTGTCAGGTGTGTTGATGTACTTCATCGCAGACTTCATGATTAAGAAATTTAACTACGCAACTCCAGGTCGTAACGGTAACTACGACGATATGGATTCTGAAGATGCAGCAGCATCAGGTGATTCATCAAACGGTGGCACTATCGGTCACGCAGATACTCAAGTTATCCAAATCATCAACCTTCTTGGTGGACGTGAAAACATTGAAGATGTAGATGCTTGTATGACGCGTCTTCGTGTAACTGTTAAAGATATTGCTAAAGTCGGTGACGAAGAAACTTGGAAAAAAGCTGGTGCGATGGGCTTGATTATCAAAGGTAATGGTGTTCAAGCGGTTTACGGACCAAAAGCTGATATCTTGAAATCTGATATCCAAGACTTCCTAGACTCAGGTGCTGAAGTTCCAAAAATTGATTTTTCAGAAGTAGAAGGTCACGACGTTACTCAAGTATCTTATAAAGGTGCTGTTGAAATGGTTGAATCTGTCGTTGATGGTGAAGTACGACCAATCACAGACGTTAAAGACCCTGTCTTTGCAGGTAAAATGATGGGTGATGGTTTTATCGTGGAACCTGAAAATGGTAACATCTTCTCTCCTGTATCAGGTATCGTGACAAGTGTCTTCCCAACAAAACACGCCTTTGGTTTGTTGACAGATAACGGACTTGAAGTGCTTGTTCACATTGGTTTGGATACAGTAGCCCTTAACGGTGTGCCATTCTCTGTTAAAGTGGCTGAAGGTCAACGTGTGAAAGCTGGCGATCTTCTTGTAGTAGCAGACCTAGCAGCTATCGAATCTGCAGGACGTGAAACAACTGTTATCGTTGCCTTTACAAATACTGCTGAAATCAAATCAGTAACCTTGACAAAAGTTGGTAAACAAAAAGCCAACACAGTGGTTGCTAAAGTAGAATTATAAGATTAGAATATCTAATAAGCAAAGAGAGTCTAAGATAAGAATCGAGGACTCTCCTTTGATTTTTGGGGAGAAAGACATGGCTAAATTTTTAACGCTTAATACGCATTCTTGGTTAGAGGCAAATTCATTAAAGAAATTATTCGATTTGGCGGAGCACATTTACATTGAAGATTATGATGTGATTTGTTTGCAAGAAATCAATCAAGATATTCGTGGTTTATTAACCAAAGAGATTGAAGGGTATGAGGAATTACCAGGTAGTCCAGAACTCCATCGTGACAATTATGCCCTACAATTAGTCAATTATCTTAAGAGCCAAGGCAGACATTATTACTGGTCTTGGGCTTATAATCATATCGGTTATGACAAATACAATGAGGGTGTTGTTATCTTGTCAAAAGAGCCACTGAAAGTCAAAGATGTTTTAGTGTCTGATGTGGACGATGAAACGGATTATCACACACGACGTGTCCTTGTTGGTGAAACCAAAGCCGATGGAAAGCCTATTACAGTTGTTAGTTTGCATATGTCTTGGTTTGGCAAAGGCTTCGAAGAAGAATGGAACAAGCTGGAAACCGCTTTGAGTGATTATCCAAAACCAATGGTGCTCATGGGAGATTTTAATAACCCGACAGATACTGCTGGTTATGACATGGTTTTAAAGAGCCCGCTTGAGTTGCAAGATAGCCACAAGGTAGCAAAAGTCATTCAAGGTGATCACACCATCATCGAAGATATCGACGGTTGGGAAGGGAATAAGCAGTCTCTAAAAGTTGATCACGTCTTTACAAGTAAAGATATTGATGTCTTGTCGTCTGTGGTTGTATTTGACGGCGGTGCTTCACCAATTGTGAGCGACCACTTTGGTATTGCGGTTGATATTGAGTTTTAATGAGCAAAAATAAAAGGAAGATGTTGCCATCTTCCTTTTTACTATGTTAATCAATAATTGGGCTTTTTAGGTAAGCATCAACGAGGCGTTCGGTTGCTTGAACAGAATCGATGTGCGTACGTTCGTATGAGTGGCTTGATTCGATACCTGCACCAAATAGAGCGTGTTTGACCTCAGCGCCTGCGCGAAGAGCTGCTGAAGCGTCACTGCCGTAGTATGGGTAAATATCCAATTTATAAGGAATTTTATTTTCTTCAGCCAAATGGACCAAGTGTTGACGCAATTCGTAATGGTAAGGTCCTGAAGCATCTTTGACACAGATTGATACACTGTATTCGTCTGTTTGTTGATCATCTCCCATGGCTCCCATGTCAACGGCAAGGTATTCAACAGTTTCAGCTGGGATACTTGAGTTGGCACCGTGTCCTAATTCTTCAAATGCTGAGAAATAGAAGTGGGTTGTGTATGGTAAGGCGATATTTTCTTCCTTGTAGGTTTTAAGCAGTTTGATGAGAATGGCTGCTGAAACTTTATCATCTAAGTGACGTGATTTGATGAAACCTGATTCTGTGACAACCACACGAGGGTCAAATGAGATGAAATCACCGACTTCAATGCCCAAAGCGCGTGTTTCTGCTTCAGAAGTGACTTTCTCATCCAAACGGATTTCCATATTGGCTTGGTTGCGTTCGGCTGTACCAGCATCTTTGTAAACGTGGACAGATGTTTGGTGCATGAGAATGGTTCCGCTGATTTGTTTGCCGTTTTTAGCCACATGGACGATACAGTTTTCCCCTTCGATCGCATTGTAAACAAAGCCACCGATAAGATCCATTTTTAGGCGACCGTCTGGTTTGATGGCACGAACCATGGCACCAAGTGTATCAAGGTGAGCGGTCACGATGCGGTGTTTGTTATCGTCTTTTCCTGTCATGCTAACCATGACACCCCCTTTATTGGTACGAGTTGGAACGTAACCAAAACTTTCCAATTCAGCAATGAGGTAATTCATGATGTGGCTAGTGTAGCCAGTAGGTGATGGAATATTCGTGAGTTTTGTAATGTAATCAACTGTTGTTTGCATAATGATCTCCAATAATATCTAATCAGCTTATAAAATAAGCTCATTACCATTATACCATGACTTTTCCGTTTGGTAGAAGATTTGGCTAATGGGCTTGGCTGACTTGGGCTAATCGCTTCATGGTAATTTTGGCAAGACGTTCCACATCTGCACCGGTCCCACGTAATTCAAAATCACCTAACATTGGGAAACCAAAACGTTTGGCGTATTGTTTGGCTGTCAGGCAATACTGCTCGTTGAAATTGCGGTTTCCAGAGCCAATAATACCAATGCAGTGCTTATCATTGCCGTGTGCAGCGATGAAATCCCCCAAAGGATTGGTTAAAATTTCCACATCGCCTGTATCAATGCCGTTTCCTCCCTCTAAATAAGTTGGCAAAATGGCGACAAAAGGTTCTGTAATAGGGAAAGTATCATGATTAAGGTCTTTAACATTGATTTCTTCTGTCTGTAAGTCATACTGACTCAGCAAATGCTCCCTAAAACGCTTGGCAAAGCTCTTGGTATTGCCACTTAAACTAATATAAACAACATATAAGAGTGATTGTCTCTTTTGATCTAACATCGCAATGTACCTTTCAATAGTCTACCTAAAAATGTAACATAAAGGACTGAGATAGACAAGGAAGAGGGGAACTATAGATTTTAAAATACCCCTAAAGGATCAGATGCGCTGTAAACCTTTAGGGATATTGACTACTCATTAAATCCGTTGTCAACAGTAACTTGTTTGAACCACTCACCAGATTTTTTAATTGTTTTGACTTGTGTATGAATATTATTTGATATAAATCCATAGCGATTACGATAAGCATTCACCCAAGACCAACAATCAATTGGTGTCCAAAGGTGATATCCAAAACAATTTGAACCTTCCTTGATTCCTCGGTGAAGACAAGCAAGATGTTCTTTGATAAAGTCAATACGATAGTCATCCTGAATTTGCCCATTTTCGTCCATGAAACGTCCCTCATGAGAAACCCCCATCCCATTTTCAGAAACAAACCAAGGAATGTTCTTATAATTATCTCGAATATTGATAGCGATGTCGTAAATAGCTTCTGGATAAATTTCCCATCCTTTATCAATATTCATACGACGACCAGGCATGTTGTATTCATCGTAGTAACGGTTTGGTAACCAATCGCCTACAGAATTCGGCGCAATATCAGGTGCTTTTACACGATTGGGGTGATAAAAATTAACTCCTAAAAAGTCCATAGTATTTGTTTTAAGGATGTCAGAATCTCCAAGTTCTGTTTGCCAAATAACCCCATCATTTGTTAGAATCTCTTCGAGTTCTTTTGGAAATTCTCCATTGATAGCAGGTTCAAGGAACATTTTGTTGTTCCAAAGTTCAGCAAAGTGTGCTGCGGCTAAATCTTCTTTGGAATTAGAGGCAGAGTAAGTAGGTGTTAAATTTAAAATTGTACCAATTCGTCCACCGTCTTTATCTAAACCAAGCTCTTTAAATTTAGCGATAGCTTTTGCAGAAGCAATATTTAAGTTATATGCAACTTGAACTGCTTTTTTACCATCAACTAATTTAGGGTAATGAAATTGATAAAGGTATTCTCCGTCAACAACAACCATTGGTTCATTGTGTGTTGTCCAATCTTTAACGCGATTGCCAAAAGCCTTAAACGCTTGTTCTGCAAAGCCAACATAAAGATCTACGACATGGCGTGCTTCCCACCCTCCATATCTGTGATAAAGCTCAACAGGTAGATCGAAGTGATGCAAATTCATAATGGGACGAATGCCATTTTCGATGAAGCAGTCGATGACATTATTATAGAATTCTAGTGCCTCTTGATTAACGGTATTTGTTTCAAGGTCATCGATTAGACGGGTCCATTGAATAGAGGTACGAACACTATTAAGCCCAACTTTTTTCATTAAAGCAATATCTTCTTTTTAGCTATTATAAAAGTTTGAGGCTGTATCAGGTCCTACATGGTTATAAAATACCTCAGGTTCAATTTCATACCAATAGTCAAACATATTAGCGTGTTTTTTATTGAAACGTCCTTCGCTTTGAGGTCCTGATGTAGCAGCACCCCACCAAAAATGATTTGGAAATGTGTAAGTTACCATAAGCTTCACCTCATTTTATTTTCAATAAAATTATATACTTTTCAAATACAAAAAACAATATTTATATTTAAAAATACTATACTTTTAATCAGGAATATTTTATACTTACACTGTAAAGATAAAATTAGAAGAAAGAGGCGTAGTTATGAACAAATTTCTGGATAGTATTAGCGACAAGCTCTTACCTGTAGCAAACAAATTAGCATCAAATCGATATCTATCAATTTTAAGAGATGCTTTTATGTTGGCGTTTCCTTTAACCATGTTTGGCTCGATTGTTGTGGTTATTTGTAATCTTCCTTTTTTAAATGACGAAATAAAAGCGCTTTTGAACGAACTGTTAGGTAGTGGTCAAAGTGCAACCATGTCTATTATGACCGTCTTTGTTACTTTTGGTATTGGTTATTATTTATCAAAATCTTATGGTGTGGAAGGTATTTTTTGGGGTGCTATTTCATTTGCAAGTTTCCTTATATTGACACCATTTTTTGTCACAAGCGATAGTGGTGAAACAATTTCGAATGTTTTAAGTCTTGATCGACTTGGTGCTAAAGGGATGTTTCTTGGAATGATTGTATCTTTTATAGCAGCTGAGATTTATAGTAGAACTAGCTGAAAAGGTTGGCAAATAAAAATGCCTGATAGCGTTCCACCTGCAGTTGCTAAATCATTTGCCGCATTGATTCCAGCTATATTAACTTTATCTATTTTTACCGCTATCAATGCTATTGTGACAGTTGGTTTAAATACCAATCTTCATGATGTTATTTATAATATTATTCAAGTTCCGTTAGTTGGTTTGGGAAGTAGTATTTGGGCAACGTTGCTTGCTATCTTCTTTATTCAATTCTTATGGTTTTTCGGACTTCATGGACAAATTCTTGTAAATTCGGTAATGGATCCCGTTTGGAATACTCTAATATTCGAAAACTTGGAAGCCTACAAAGCAGGTGAGCATCTTCCTCATATTATTACAAAACCTCTCATGGAGGTATTTACAGTTGGTTTAGGTGGCTCAGGTATGACTTTGGCAGTTGTCATTATTATGGCATTCTTCTTGCGAAAGAAACAATATCGTGATGTTGGTCGTTTAGCGTTAGGTGCAGGAATATTCAATGTTAACGAGCCTGTTATCTTTGGTTTACCAATTGTACTAAATGCAACGATTCTTATTCCTTGGGTCATTGCTCCAATCATTGTTACAGCATTTAATTATTTTGTTATGGCCATTGGGATCGTGCCTGCTCCAACAGGTGTGTCTGTACCTTGGACTGTCCCAATATTCTTTAGTGGTATAATTGCAACCAATTCGCTAGCAGGAGGACTTCTCCAAATTGTCGATTTTATACTTGTAGGATTTATTTGGTATCCATTCTTAAGAATGCTAGACAAACAAGAGGATTCTGCGTTATAATAAAGGTATTATTGGAATATTGGTCTATACATTAGGAGCTTATTAAAATAAAACGTACAGTAAGGAATGGACTTGGAGGAGGCAGGCATTTATGTCAGAACCGTTATTTTTAAAATCGCAAATGCATGATAAAATTTGGGGAGGCACGAAGCTTCGTGAGGCCTTTGGTTATGATATTCCAACTGAAACAACGGGTGAGTATTGGGCAATCTCAGCTCACCCAAATGGGGTTTCGGTTATCAAAAATGGCATTTACGAAGGCGAAGGCTTAGATCAATTGTATCGCGAGCACAAAGAGCTTTTTGGCCACCCAAAATCAGAAGTTTTTCCTTTGTTAATCAAGATTTTGGATGCTAATGACTGGCTTAGTGTTCAGGTTCACCCTGATGACGCTTTTGCTTTAGCTCACGAAGGCGAACTTGGTAAAACAGAATGCTGGTATATCATTGCAGCAGATGAAGGAGCTGAGATTATATACGGTCATAATGCCAAGTCAAAAGAAGAGTTACGCCAATGGATTGAAGAAGGTCGCTGGGATGATTTGTTAACAAAAATCCCTGTTAAGGCTGGTGATTTCTTCTATGTTCCAAGTGGGACGATGCACGCGATTGGTAAGGGAATCTTGATTTTAGAAACACAACAATCCAGTGATACAACTTATCGTGTTTACGATTTTAATCGTCGTGACGCCCAAGGCAATTTAAGAAAGCTTCACATTGATAAGTCAATTGATGTGTTAACTATTGGGAAACCAGCAAACAGCACGCCAGCAACGATGGCAGTTGACCATTTGGAATCAACCTTGTTGGTATCAAACAAATTCTTTTCTGTTTACCGTTGGGAAGTTACAGGCTTGGTCGATTTCACGCAAACTGTTCCTTATTTGTTGCTTAGTGTCTTGTCTGGTCAGGGACAATTGACTGTTGATGGTCGTGTCTATGATCTGAAAAAAGGTGATCACTTTATCTTGCCAAATGACGTGAAAGAATGGTCATTTGATGGGCAATTAGAGATGATTGTGAGCCATCCTAACGAAGACTAATACGCATCTTTGGTTTGTTCTACTTTTTATAATAAAACAGGAAATCCGTATGGATTTCTTTTCTGTTATCTTGTCAACAACCTGTGACAAGATGTTTTACTTGTGTCAACGAGAAAAAGTTAGTTATATTAGCGTCTAACATCTGATGGGTTGACAAGTTTGTCAAGTTAAGTTGGCAAACTTGTCAACGACGTGTCAAGGCTTGAAAGAAGGGAAAATTATGGAAAAATACAATCTTATTGCAAACGATGTCCGAAAGAAAATTTTAGAAGGGTTTTATAAGCCAAATGAGCAGTTGCCTTTTGAACGTGATTTTTGTGAGTACTACAATGTGAGTAAAATGACGGTTAAAAAAGCTCTGGATATTTTGGTGGCGGAAGGTTTGATTTACAAACGTCGTGGGGCTGGGACTTTTGTCATGGATTTACCAGTTGAAAAGATGGAAAAAATGCTGATGGATATTCAGATGATGGGGACGACAGCTTTTTATCCTGATAAAATGATTACTAGTCGAGTTTTGGATTTTTCAGTGGTGAAAGCAACACCTGAAATTGCTGATAAATTGAAAATCAAAGAAACCAGCTTTGTTTACAAAATCAATCGCGTGCGTTTTGTGAATGATAAGCCTACTGTCATCGAAGAAACTTATATGCCTATCGATTTGATTACAGGATTGCGCTTAGAGCAAGTTGAGCATTCGATTTATGATTACATTGAGAATGATTTAGGTTTGAAAATCCAATCAGGTCACCGTACGATTACGGTTCGCCGTGCAACAGATACGGAAGCACATTATTTGGATTTGGAAAGCGGCGATCCTGTGGCAGTTGCGGTTCAAACAGGTTATTTAAATACAGGTGTGGCTTTTGAATATTCTATCAGTAAACACCGCTACGACGAATTTTCTGTTGATATTGTTTTGACCCATAATTAATGCTAGAGATGCCGTGATTTTTACGGCAGATGAGTTGGTATTTTAGGGTATTTAATGTTAAAATAATAGACAATATCAACAATCTGTATGCGTAAGAAGAGGTCATTATGGCAAAAAATGTAAATTTAACAGGAGAAGAAGTCGTTGAGCTGACAGCTCAGTACATGAGCGAATCTGATGTTCAAATGGTCCAAAAGGCGTTGGATTATGCTACTAAAGCTCATTTTTACCAAGTCAGACAATCTGGTGAGCCTTATATCATTCACCCGATCCAAGTAGCGGGCATTTTAGCGGAACTTCATTTAGATGCGGTAACAGTGGCTTGTGGTTTCTTGCACGATGTGGTAGAAGATACCGAGTTGACTTTGGAAGACATTGAAAAAGAATTTGGACGCGATGTGCGTGATATCGTGGATGGAGTGACCAAGCTTGGTAAGGTTGAATACAAATCACACGAAGAACAATTGGCAGAGAACCATCGTAAAATGCTGATGGCGATGTCAAAAGATATTCGCGTTATCTTGGTCAAATTGGCAGACAGGCTACACAATATGCGTACGTTGAAACACTTACGTAAGGATAAGCAGGAACGTATTTCGCGTGAAACCATGGAAATTTACGCACCTTTGGCACACCGTTTAGGGATTAGCCGTATCAAGTGGGAATTGGAAGATTTGTCTTTTCGTTACCTTAATGAAGTCGAGTTTTACAAGATTTCTCACATGATGAAGGAAAAACGTCGTGAAAGAGAAGCCTTGGTTGACGAGATTGTCAAGAAAATCAAGGACTACACGCAAGAACAAGGGCTTTACGGCGATGTTTATGGACGTCCAAAACACATTTACTCAATTTACCGCAAGATGCGTGACAAAAAGAAACGCTTTGATCAGATTTATGATCTGATTGCCATTCGTTGCATTATGGAAACACCAAGCGATGTTTATGCCATGGTGGGTTACATTCACGAATTGTGGCGCCCAATGCCAGGACGTTTCAAAGACTACATTGCGGCTCCAAAGGCAAATGGTTATCAATCAATCCATACCACTGTTTATGGTCCAAAAGGTCCCATTGAAATCCAAATTAGAACCAAGGAAATGCACCAAGTCGCCGAATATGGTGTAGCTGCTCACTGGGCTTATAAAAAAGGAATCAAAGGCAAGGTTGACAAGCAAGAACAAGCGGTCGGCATGAGCTGGATTAAAGAGCTTGTGGAATTGCAAGACGCTTCAAACGGTGATGCCATTGACTTTGTGGATTCTGTTAAGGAAGATATTTTCTCAGAGCGCATTTACGTCTTTACACCGACAGGTGCCGTGCAAGAATTGCCAAAAGATTCTGGTCCGATTGATTTTGCCTACGCTATCCACACACAAGTAGGTGAAAAGGCAGTTGGTGCCAAGGTTAATGGACGCATGGTTCCCTTGACGGCTAAATTAAAAACAGGTGATGTCGTTGAAATTGTCACCAATCAAAATTCATTTGGGCCTAGCCGTGACTGGATTAAGATTGTTAAGACCAACAAAGCTCGCAATCGTATTCGTCAATTTTTGAAAAACCAAGACAAGGAACTCTCGGCCAATAAAGGTCGTGAGTTGTTGGTGGATTATTTTCAAGACCATGGTTACGTTGCTAATAAATATCTAGATAAAAAGCATATCGAAGCGATTTTGCCACGTTTTAGTGTGCGCAGTGAGGAAGCCTTGTATGCAGCTGTTGGATTTGGCGAAATCAGCGCCGTTGCTGTCTTTAATCGCCTGACTGAAAAAGAACGTCGTGAGGAAGAGCGTGCGAGAGCCAAAGCCGAAGCCGAAGAATTGATGAAAGGCGGCGAAGTCAAGACTGAAAACCGCGATGTTTTGAAGGTTCGCAGTGAAAATGGCGTGATTATTCAAGGGGCGTCAGGTTTGCTGATGCGTATCGCAAAATGTTGTAATCCTGTACCAGGTGATCCTATCGAAGGCTATATTACAAAAGGTCGCGGGGTTGCCATTCACCGTGCTGATTGCCATAATATCAAGAGCCAAGAGGGCTATGAAGAACGTTTAATTGAAGTGGAGTGGGACGATGCTAATTCAAGCAATGACTACTTGGCGGAAATTGATATTTACGGCTTGAACCGTTCAGGATTGCTCAATGACGTGCTACAAGTCGTGTCAAATGCGACAAAAAACGTATCAACCGTCAATGCCCAACCAACTAAGGATATGAAGTTTGCTAATATCCATATTAGCTTTGCTATTCCTAATCTAACAGCTCTGACAAGCGTGGTTGATAAAATCAAAATCATTCCCGATGTTTATTCTGTTAAGCGAACAAATGGGTGATGTTTTCTGTTAAATAAAGCACAGACTCCCAGTAGTTTTGTTCACTATTGGGGGTCTTTCGTCTAAGAAAGGTAATTAAAATGAAAATTGTGATGCAACGTGTCAAGCGTGCAGCCGTAAGCATCGATGAGGCTACTGTTGGTGCGATAGACCAAGGACTTCTATTATTGGTTGGCGTGGGACCAGATGACCAGCAGGAAGATTTGGATTATGCGGTGCGTAAAATCGTCAATATGCGTATTTTTTCAGATGATAATGGTAAGATGAACTTGTCAGTCCAAGATATCAAGGGCAAGATTTTGTCTGTTTCTCAGTTTACGCTGTTTGCAGAAACCAAAAAAGGCAATCGCCCAGCTTTTTCAGGTGCTGCAGAGCCTGAGATGGCAGAGAAGTATTATCAAGCGTTTAATGCTGCCCTATCCCAATTTGTCCCAGTTGAAACAGGGCAATTTGGTGCTGATATGCAGGTAAGTCTAGTCAATGACGGCCCTGTGACTATCCTACTAGACACTAAATCGCGCTAGTAATGTCTGTATTTAAAATGATTGGAGAGATATGTCAATAGAGAAATGGTTCCCTGAAGCTCGTCGTGACAAAGAGGACACGTCTGGTGAGGAGTGGATTGTTTTAGAGGAAAATGGTCAAAAGTGGTACCTTCCCATTGCCCAACTCAGTGAGCGTGAAAAAGCCTTGCTGCAGTTTAAGCAGGTGGCCATTTCAGATAATAGTCACACCAACCATCCTTGGTATCGGTATTTGGTGCAAAAAAAGGGCAATCCTCCAACAACCTACAAACGACTACAGATGATTTACATCGAGCATCCTTATGCCCTTCCCAAAGAGTTGTTCACGTTTTTTAAGACGCTATTGCCTAATCTCATTACGGTGGTGACCTTGTCGGAAAATCGTAGCCTGCTCTTGCTCAATCAAGAACAGCCAATGGTGGTTGAGGATGTCATTCAAGATGTGTTGCCGACTTTGGAGAGTGATTTTGGAACCAAGCTGACCGTTTTCTTTGGCAATTGCTGGAATTGTGTGAAAAAGGAAGATGCTCAGATTTATTTTGAGGAGGAGATGCGGCTTTTTTCAAGTGTCAAATTGTATGGTGGCAATGAGAGAACCAGTACTTTTTCAGAATTGCTCCTCTTAAACCTTGCGCATGCTTCAGATGTTCCTACGATTAAACGCACGCTGTTGGAGTGTATTGACAGTAGCAAAGATATGCGTGATGTCATCATGATGTTGTGGCAAGAGCAGGGGAATTTAGCTAAAACAGCTCAACACCTGTACATTCACCGCAACTCCCTTCAGTATAAGTTGGAAAAATTTCGCTTAGCTTCTGGTTTGAATGTGAAAAACTTAAATGATTTGACCTTGTCTTATTTGTTGGTCAAGATGTCTTAATTTTGGTCATCTTGCACAAAAAAACTTGGGCATTTTGTCTCTATTTTGTAAACGCTGCCTTTGCTATAATAAAAGCACATCGTTCAAAGGAGTAACAAAATGGTCGAATTAAATCTTAACCACATTTACAAAAAATACCCAAATGCAAGCCACTATGCTGTTGAGGACTTCAACCTTGACATTAAAGATAAAGAATTTATCGTCTTCGTAGGACCTTCAGGTTGCGGGAAGTCAACAACGCTTCGTATGGTTGCAGGTCTTGAGGACATCACAGAAGGTGAACTTAAAATTGACGGCGAAGTGGTCAATGACAAAGCACCAAAAGATCGTGATATTGCCATGGTTTTCCAAAACTACGCCCTTTACCCACACATGAGCGTTTATGATAACATGGCCTTTGGTCTGAAATTAAGAAAATACAAAAAAGACGATATTGACAAACGTGTTCGTGAAGCTGCTCAAATCCTTGGTTTGACCGAGTTTCTTCAACGTAAACCAGCTGACTTGTCAGGTGGCCAACGCCAACGTGTTGCCATGGGACGTGCAATTGTCCGTGACGCCAAAGTATTCTTGATGGATGAGCCTTTGTCAAACTTGGATGCGAAATTGCGTGTGTCAATGCGTGCTGAAATCGCTAAAATTCACCGCCGTATCGGGGCAACAACTATCTACGTTACCCACGACCAAACCGAAGCCATGACACTGGCTGACCGCATCGTTATCATGAGTTCAACGAAAAACCCTGACGGTTCAGGAACTATTGGACGCGTGGAACAAATCGGAACCCCACAAGAACTCTACAACCGTCCAGCTAATAAATTTGTCGCTGGCTTTATCGGAAGCCCAGCCATGAACTTCTTTGAAGCAACTGTTGACGGTGATACGCTAGTGAGCGATGGTGGCTTCACTGTGAAATTGCCAGAAGGCCAAAAGAAATTGCTTGAAACCAAAGGATACAATGGCAAACGCGTTATCTTTGGTATTCGTCCAGAAGACGTATCAAATAACCCATTGGCACGTGAAACTTACCCTGGCGCAACGCTTTCAGCTGAAGTGACCGTATCAGAGTTGCTTGGTTCAGAAACCATGCTTTACGTTCGTTCAGGTGGTGTTGAATTGGTAGCACGTACCGATGCGCGTGATGTTTACCAACCAGGTTCAAAAGTGGAATTGACATTGAATGTTGCTAAAGGTCACTTCTTTGACCCAGAAACGGAGGCAGCTATTCGCTAATTTAACGCTATCCAAAACAGAACTCTTCTAGAATACAACCCAAAAAGCCTTACGTCTAACGACGGAGGGCTTTTTTGGGTTTTCATCATAAAATAAAGTTACTTACCAAATGAAATGAACTAGCACCACGAGTAAAAGGTATCCTAGCAGCCTTTATCACTGTCAATGTTTATAAATTCTGTGTGCTTCGTGACATCACCATCAAGATACCAAAAGAAGTACCTGGTACTATTTCTCAAACATTAAAAAAGTTGTTGTGGTTGAAACAGCTTATGCCAATACTCTTGACAATCTTGACCAAAAGACAAATGCTGTCACAGCAACAGAAGAAGCAGCAGCTGGTTACA
>NZ_DEQF01000004.1:0-6781 GCF_002360305.1 Streptococcus sp. UBA3373
TTTTCCTTTGTCAACACTTTTTTAAAATAAAAAATACTCCCAAGTTCTAAGGAAGGCATGAACTTGAGAGTATTTTCTAATTCATTATTTTGCTTCGATTAGTCCAACTTGTCCATCTTCACGACGGTAAAGAACGTTTGTTGTTGCATCTTCTGCGTCAGTGTAAATGAAGAAGTCATGTCCTAAAAGGTCCATTTGAAGAAGCGCTTCATCAATATCCATAGGCTTCAAGCTAACATGTTTTGTACGAACCACTTTTGCTGCTGGTTCTTCTTCGACAGTTTCAGCTTCAAATTCGCTTGTGAAAATATGACTTGTTGGCAATTTTTCACGGTGTTTTTTCGCAATTTTAGTTTTGTTTTTACGAATTTGACGTTCAATTTTGTCTGTTACCAAGTCAATAGAGCCGTACATATCTTGTGAAACATCTTCTGCTCTTAGCATAATAGAATCAACTAAGATGGTCACTTCAACTTTTGCAGTTTTTTCACGGTAAACTTTGAGGTTTACACGCGCGTCCAAAGTTTGTTCGGCATAAAAATATTTCTCAATTTTTCCGAGCTTTGATTCGACATAGTTACGGATAGAGTCAGTTACTTCAATGTTCTCTCCACGAATACTATATTTAATCATAGGCTACCTCTTTCTTGCTTTAAAAAAGCGCTTTCTTTTTATAACTCTATTATACTGCTTTCATGAAAATTTGCAAGTGTTTACCGTGCAATACTAAAACTTTTTACATTTTTAACGCCTGCCTGATGCAATAAATCGTAAATGCCTTTGAGAGTTGCGCCTGTTGTGTAAATATCATCAACAATGAGGACTCGCTCTGGCAATGATTTTTGGCTTTTTATGGTAAAAGGATTTTGACTTTTTAGACGCTCATGTCTGTTTTTATCTGACTGTTTTTGAACATCTGTCTTTTCTAAAATATCTTGATAAGACAGTCCGGCACTATCTAAAAAGGCGGTAACTTGGTTAAATTGCCTGTCTCTTAGCCGCTCTGGGCTAAGAGGAACTGGCACTAAGGTGTAATCTTTGTAGTATTTCAGATGATTTTTAATTGGTTTAGCTAAAACTTGACTTAGTACCATATCTCCTTGAAACTTGTATTTGGAAAAATAGTCTCTCATAAATGCATTATAGGTAAAAAGGGCTTCGTGTTGAACCCGATGGTCTTGTTTTTTCCACTCATGACAATCTAAGCAGGTCCTTATCTCACCTTTTCGAAAACAGGTTGGGCAATGTGAATCCCCAATTTTTTCAAAGCTATTTTGGCAAGTCGAACAGACACCGTCACTGTCTTTTGCCATTAAGATAATGTTTAAAAACCGTTCTGTTTCTGAAAATACCTGACGGCATAGCAAACATTCCACTAAAAACCACCTCTTTTATTCATTTCTTTAATTTCAGCAATTGCCTTAGTCATTGGTTTCGTAATGCCTTCATGTAAAAATAATAGTGCGCCTGTCGGACGCTCCTTGGCACGACCGACACGCCCAGAAATTTGCACGAGGGCACTTTTGGTGTATAGGCGATGGTGGGCTAGCATAACAAAAACGTCCACACAAGGAAAGGTTACCCCTCGTTCCAAAATCGTTGTTGTCACTAAAATCGATAACTCTTGCTGCCTAAATTGATTGACGATTTCCAAACGGTTTTCCGTCTGACTGGACACAAAAGCGATATTTTCGTGTGGCAAATACGTTTTTAAAATCTTTGTAAATACCTGACCTTGTGCGATATTTGGAAAAAAGATGAGTAAGGGATACTTAGTCTGACGCTGTTTTGTCAAGATTTTCATGAAGGCTCTAGGAAGTTGGCCTTTTTGCATGTGCTTTAAAACACCACTCAGCCAAATGTTTTTGGGAACGACGAGAGGATTCGCATGAAATCGTCTAGGTAAATGCAGCTTAGCTAATTTACCGCTTTGCACCTGTTTGTCCAACTGGTCTGTGGAGGTGGCTGTGAGGTAAATCTTGCTCCCCTCTTTTTTGAGCGATTGCTCGACTGCGTGATACAACAGGTGATTATCCACAAAGGGAAAGGCGTCCACTTCATCAATAATCAACAAATCAAAGGCTTGATAGAATTTCAATAATTGATGAGTTGTTGAAATCACTAGTGGAGCACGTTGGTATTTTTCGGATCCTCCATACAGCAAACTAATCTTACAAGCAAAATCTTGTGACAGACGCTTGTACAATTCAAGGCATACATCAATTCGAGGGCTGGCTAATCCAACACAACCACCATTAGCAATCACGGTCGCAATAGCGTGGTAAATCATCTCTGTCTTACCTGCCCCTGTTACGGCATGGACCAATAAATCTTTTTTAGCCGCGATAGCTTTCAACATGCCTTGCGATATATTTTCTTGATAAGGGGTTAATTGACCCTTCCAAACCAAAACATCTTCTTTTGGAAATGGCTTTTGTGGGAAATAATACAAGGACTGCTGATTTGTATTTCGTCCAAAAACCAGACATTCTCGACAATACAAGGCTCCTGTTTGTAATTGGTAATTCGAGAAAACCTTGCTGCCACAACGACAACACTCTGCATGAGTCTTGTGATCTATCATAGCGGGAAGAGCCTTAGCCTGCTTTTTTAAGGCATCTGTTAATTGTTCTGAAGTAAATAATCTTCCATAATAGTGTTCTAATGAGTTCATACTTCTTTATTCGAAAATTTTTGCCAAATAGTCTAAAATTTTGTAGAATTTGGGTATGAACTATAAAACCATTAAAAACGACGGAATTTGTGAAGAAGACATTAAAAAATCACGCTTTATTTGCCAATTGAAACGGATTAGCACTGAGGACGAGGGGCGTCAATTTATCGCGGAGGTCAAAAAAGAACACTACAAAGCCACGCACTCGTGCTCGGCTATGATTGTTGGGGAAGATGCGCTTATCAAACGTTCGAGTGACGATGGAGAGCCCAGCGGAACAGCTGGTGTTCCTATGTTGACCGTATTGGAAAAACAAGGATTAACCAATGTGGTTGCTGTTGTGACACGGTATTTTGGTGGTATTAAGCTGGGAGCTGGTGGGCTGATTCGGGCTTATTCAGGAAGTGTAGCCAATGCTTTAAAAGAGATTGGAATTGTAGAAGTCAAAGAGCAAGAAGGCCTTAAAATCACGCTGACTTATCCACAATACCAAGTTTTTGCTAACTTTTTGCAAGCAGAAAATCTTCAAGAATGCGACACCACTTTTCTTGAGCAGGTTACCACTTTTATTTACCTCGACGCTGATGCTGTCGAAGACGTCAGCCAACGACTCATTGAATTTTACCAAGGAAAAGTCACTTTCCAAAAAGAAGGGGCTAAAATTGTGGAGGTTGACCTGTGATAGCCTATTCTTATCACTTTGATAAAAAATAGGTATTTTACAAATGGGGCTATTGGGATTATACTTTGTCTATCAATTTATCAACGAGGGGTGGTTACATGTCACATATTTATAACTCGATTACAGAATTAGTTGGAAAAACACCGATTGTTAAACTCAATCGCATTGTCCCTGAGGATGCTGCAGATGTTTACATCAAATTAGAAGCTTTTAATCCAGGGTCATCAGTCAAAGATCGCATTGCCTTGCGCATGATTGAGGACGCTGAAAAGAAAGGTATCATCAAACCTGGTGATACTATTGTTGAACCAACATCTGGTAATACTGGGATTGGATTGACTTGGGTTGGCTCTGCTAAAGGCTACAAGGTTATCATCGTCATGCCTGAAACCATGAGTATTGAACGCCGAAAAATCATTCGAGCTTATGGGGCTGAATTGGTCTTGACACCTGGTAGCGAAGGGATGAAAGGTGCCATTGAAAAAGCCAAGGAAATCGCCAAAGAAAAAGGGGCTTGGTTGCCACTCCAATTTGCCAATCCTTCTAACCCTGCGGTTCATGAGGAAACAACAGGTGCTGAAATCATTGACACCTTTGGCCCAACTGGCTTAGATGCTTTTGTTGCTGGTGTGGGAACTGGTGGAACCATAACAGGAGTTTCACACGCCCTCAAAAAAGCCAACCCTAATGTCAAAGTCTATGCCGTTGAGGCAGATGAGTCGGCCGTCCTTTCAGGTGAAAAACCTGGTCCGCACAAAATTCAAGGGATTTCAGCTGGCTTTATTCCAGAAACTCTTGATGTCAAGGCTTATGATGACATTATTCGAGTGACTTCTGACGACGCCATCGCGACAAGCAGACAATTGGGTAGTCAAGAAGGCTTCCTTGCTGGTATTTCTTCTGGTGCTGCTATTTACGCTGCTATAGAAAAAGCCAAAGAACTGGGCAAAGGCAAAAAAGTTCTCGCTCTACTTCCAGATAATGGCGAACGCTACCTCTCAACAACTTTATACGATTTTAACGATTAATAGCTTGAACTTGCCATTTACAGCTTCTCTCTATATAAACCAAAAACACCGCGCTAGAGCTTTAAGCTTACTAGCACGGTGTTTTTTTAGTCTTCTTTAGATAAGGTTTTCAAACTTTCTTCAATCCAAATGGGCAAGTGCTGCTCTAAAGGTTCAAAGCCGATTTTATAGTGACTGTTTGAAAAACGATGGTGGCGATGGCCGTAGTTTTTGCCTTCTTCGAGCGTACGAAGCGATAGGCTCACTTTTTTGGTGTATTCGTCAAAATCCACCACCTGAACCAAGACCTGCTCACCGATTTTGAGAAATTGATGGATATTATCCACATATCCTGACTTGATTTCTGAAATGTGAATCAGACCTGTCGTCCCATTATCTAAGGCAACAAAGGCACCATAAGGTTTTATACCTGTTATTGTTCCAGTGAGTTTGTCACCAATTTTCATTCATCCACTACCTCAATTGTTTTGATGACAACATCTTCAACCGGGCGGTCTTGAGCTCCTGTCTCAACATTGGCAATCTCATCCAATACTTTGTATGAAGCGTCATCCATAATTTGTCCAAAGACAGTGTGGCGACGGTCAAGGTGTGGTGTCCCACCTTTAGCAGCATACAATTCAGCGATTGGTTTTGGCCAGCCACCGCGTTCCAATTCTTTTTGAGCATATGGAATTTTGCTATTTTGAACGATGAAGAATTGGCTACCGTTAGTGTTTGGGCCAGCATTGGCCATTGAAAGAGCACCACGAACATTGTAAAGTTCTTCTGAAAATTCATCTTCAAAGCTATCGCCATAGATAGATTGGCCACCCATACCAGTACCTGTTGGGTCACCACCTTGAATCATGAATTCAGGAATAATACGGTGGAAAATGATGCCATCATAATAACCGTCTTTTGCCAAAGCAACAAAGTTAGCTACGGTTTTTGGAGCGTGTTCTGGGAAGAGTTTCATCTTCATATCCCCATGATTTGTTTTAATAATTGCTACTGGACCTTCAACGTTTTCAAGATCAACTTGTGGAAAATGTAATTGTTTTTCTACCAAACCGAATTCCTCCAAGGCATATAAAATGCCATCTTCTTCTACTGTTTTTGTGACAAAGTCAGCTTTTTCTTTGAGTTCAGGGACGGCATTTCCCATTGCTACAGTCAAGCCAACATAGTCAAATATTTCCATGTCATTTGGTCCATCGCCAAACATCATGGCATTTAGAGGTTTCCAATTGTTCTTTTCAAGAACATGAGCCACCCCTGAGGCTTTTGAAATGTCTTTTTGAACGACATCAGATGAATGCTCATGCCAAGGCACAAGACGAATTTGTGACGCTAACTCTTCTGGCAATTGCAATTGGTCATTGCGCTCAGAAAACGTCCACATATGGTAAACATCATTAGTGAGGTAAAAATCAGAGTCAACGTCGCAAATGCCATAAACAGGTTCCAAAGCATTGTCAACTAGGTCGCAACGTTTGGATACCACAGGCTTGTCCTTACCTGCAAAACCGTACTCGATACCTTCTGATTTTGCCCATTCAACGTATTTGGCAACAATATCGCGTGGCAATGGGTTATTTACAATCTCTTGCCCTTTTTTATCAACAACGTAAGTCCCGTTAATAGTGACAAAATAATCAGGCTCCAAGGCTTTGATTTCTGGAACCACACCATAAAGAGCACGTCCTGAAGCAATTCCTGTCAAAATACCTTTGTCTTTTAGGCTTTTAAACACGTATTGAATAGACTCTGGCATATACCCTGTCGCTTTGACACGCAAGGTATCGTCAATATCAAAAAAGACAATTTTTACTTTTTTGGCTTTGTATTTTAGCTTTGCATCCATCTTATCACTGCGGAAAGAGTTTCTAAGCTTTCTCTTTCCATCTCCTTTCTAAATGAGACAAGTACCCTTTTATTATACCATTATTCGTCATCTTGAGGAACTAAATGATGTTTAAAGGCATAAACAACCGCTTGGGTACGGTCATCAACATCTAGTTTAGATAGGATATTAGAAACGTGGGTTTTGACGGTTTTTAAGGAAATAAACAATTCATCAGCAATGGTTTGATTGTCATAACCTTTAGCCAAAAGCCTTAGAATATCACGTTCCCTACCAGTCAAATCTTCATGCAATTCTCTAATGTGGTCGTGATTTTTGATTTTTTTATCCACTTCGGTTTCAATAGCTAAATCCCCACGCGCCACTTTTTGAATAGCATTTAGAATTTCAGCCGCGCTAGACGTTTTTAACATATAACCCTTCGCTCCTGCATTAATGACGGGGTAAACTTTTTCATTATCCAAGTAAGACGTTAGCACGAGAATCTTTGCTTTTTTCCATTTTTTTAAGAGGGTCAAGGTTGCTTCAACCCCATCCATTTCAGGCATCAC
>NZ_DEQF01000004.1:6860-26129 GCF_002360305.1 Streptococcus sp. UBA3373
CTGGCCTCGCCAATCACCTCAACATCTGGTTGCAAATCCAAAAAACTTTTCAAGCCTAAACGCACCATCTCGTGGTCATCTACTAAAATCACACTAATCTTCTGGGTCATTCTTCTCCTCGCTTTTTCCTCCTACTAGGGGAAGACGAATGTCCATCGAAACCCCTTTTCCTTTTTGACTTAGCAATGTCAGCGTCCCAGCCATGTCATCCACACGTTCTTCAATGTTGTTTAACCCATAACTCAATTCACGGTTGGCGTCCATATCAAATCCCACACCGTTATCCACCATTTTGAGCTGAAATTCCGTCGCCGTCTGATTGAGGTAAACTTCCAAACGACTAGCTTTAGCGTGTTTCAAGGTGTTGCTGATAAATTCCTGAGCAATTCGAAAGACATTGTCTTCTATTTTTTTAGGCAATGAGCCAATATGTTTTTTATAAACAACCTCTATATTACTCTTATCTGTTAATTCTTTCAATAGGATATCAAAACCTTCTGAAAGAGTTTTATTTTCTAACTCAGTAGGACGCAAATGCAGCAGCAAAATCCGTAGGTCTTTTTGGGCATTTTGCAACATATTTTCCACAGCTGACAGTTGGACAGCAACTTGTTTTTGCTCAATTTGAGGCAAATTCATCGACAAGCCCGACAAAATCATAGACGAGGCAAATAATTCTTGGCTCACGGTATCATGTAAATCACGCGCGATCCGCTTTCTTTCTTGCTCCACGATTTCCTGACTGCTTTGGATACGACTGTTTTCTGTGTTTTGTAAACTAGTCGTCAAATGCCGCATTTTGTTTGAAAGGCGTAACAGATTGGTGTTGATTTCTGTATCTTCATTCAAATCCAGTGGTTGGTTGTTTAAAATACGACGTAAATTTTGATTGACGCCTCGCTTGCTATTATCATCCATAATCACCCACAGCAGCAACAGCAAAATGGTCACGGCGAGAATTAAAAAGACAATGGAGAAAAGGAATTTCCTAGCAACCCAAAAATTGGTAAGAACTTGCTGCAAATGAATGCCAAGGCTGTCTAGCACTACGGCAACAATCGAAATGATGATAATACTTGCATACAAGATAAATAGCAAAAAATAATGTTTTTTCACTTGCGAACCACCTCAATATCTCCAGCCAATGTGCTCACAATGATTTTAACCACTTTGAGAGCTTCCTCGTCTTCGTGCCATAATTTCAAGGATTCATTTCGCAAATCGTATTCCTCAAAATCAAAATAGCGGACACTACCATAAATAGCAGCCGTTTCCAACTTAACAGACACATCAATTGGGACAAGGATTTTAGTTGGTCCATAAATCTTGCGAATGATCACGACATTATTCTTGCCCGTCACAATAACCCTGCTCAAATCAATCGTGTCACTTCCTGTCAGACGGATGATATTGATATCATCAAAGGCGTAAAAATCACTGTCATGCGTGTGCGAGCCTATCCACTGGCTCCGAATGGGCTTAGCTTTTAAATCTTCTTCACGAAATCGGATCAAAGCGTAGCGATTTTTCTTCTTCACTTGGGAAAAATGATTGATAACCACATAAACAACCCCCAGTACAATAGCCATGATAATGTAGGGATTCAACATCAAAATCAAAAACAAAAGCACCAGGCCAATGGTCAATAAAAAATTATGGCGTTGGTCTTGATTGTAAAAGCGAAGAGCCATTAAAATCAAAACAAGAATCAAAATGAAGCTAGATAGATTATTAGACATGATGGTCAGCAGCCCCATCACCAATAGTACGGTTTCGACAACGAGGAAAAATTGAACTTTGCGCATTACTATCCCTTTCTTTTTCTGTCATTTTATCAAAAACTATTTAAAAAATCAGCTGCTAGCAGCTAAGACCAGAAAAACGATGAACCGCTTTTAAACGCAAAAAAGAAGGTGTGAAACCTTCTTTTTTGTTTATTATTTACTTCTAGTTTTCGCTACTTTCTGGCACCGAACTATTATCCACAGTAGTGTCGCTTGATGACGTTGCTGGTGTTTCTGTGCCACTACTGCTACTTGATGAAGATGATGACGGAACCGAACTTGACGCTTTTGATTTAGACGTTTCTGTCGTTGGCGCAGACGGTGTGGTTGGTGTCACTTCTTCATCTGCTGAGAAGTAAAGGGTAACACTGTCATCAAGTTGGTTACCATAGTAAGGCGTTTGAGAAACAACCGTTGCAGAAGCCGACGGTGCAGGTACTTGGCTATAATTGCTTGTTCCTGACGTTGCTTGGTAAACTGTTATATGCGAACTAGGAATACCCAAAGCATTCAAAGCCGCCACAGCTTCTGAATAAGTGTAACCAACTAGATTTGGCATCACAACGGTATCTTCCTCAGCTACTTTAAAGGTAATTTTCTTATCGCCTTTTGGATTAAAGATTGAGCCTTCGCTCGGACTTTGACTGATAATAGTACCTTCAGGATAATCAGAAGTCGTCACTTTTTCAACTGTGATTTGAGATTCTGACACACCGTGATTGTCAACCAAGTCTTTTATCGCCTCTTCGTAATCCTTACCTGAGTAGTCCTTGATCTTAAATCCAGCACTGCCTTTTGACACATAGATGTCAATAGCAGAGCCTTCTTTTTTGGCAGAACCAATTGTCGGGCTAGTCTTGATGACATGGTTTTTCTTAACCGTATCATTATTAACTTTGTGGATGGCACCAACCTCAAGTCCTGATTCTTCGATGGTTTTCTTGGCTTCTGATAAGCTTGTTTCAGCGACATCAGGCACTCTGACAGTCGATGGCGTTGTCAAGGTCAAATAAGTAAAGACCGCAACCACGATAGCCACAATAGCAATCAAAATCTTCATCAACGTTCCTGACATTCGACGCGATTTTTTTTGATGGCTCTTTTTCTTGTTTTGTGGTGGTACTTCCTCAATGTCCTTGCCTTCTTTTTCCTTGGCAGATTTTTGCTTTTGCAATAGCTGCTCGGTTGTTGATGGCACTGAAGTAGTTGTGGTTACTTTTGGTAACGGTTTGGCACTTTCAGTGTCCTCAAAAACAAGCTTAGGCTCGCGACTGCGGTTATAAGAAAGGGCAGTCATCAAATCACGGCTCATTTCATACGTTGACGCATAACGGTCACTGAGACGCTTGGCAGTTGCCTTAATAACCACATTTTCCAAGGCTTGAGGGACATTTTTATTCTCAGCAATAATCGATGGAAGAGGCTTTTGGAAATGTTGCAAAGCAATGGTCACGGCTGAATCCCCATCATAAGGAATGTGACCTGTCAACATTTCAAACAACATAATCCCCATCGCATAAATATCACTTTGGACCGTCGCTTTTGAGCCACGCGCTTGCTCTGGTGACAAATAATGCACACTTCCCAACATGGAATTGGTTTGGGTCAAGCTTGTTTCCGCAAAGGCTACGGCAATACCAAAGTCCGTTACTTTAACCGTTCCGTCTTTGGTTAATAAGATATTTTGGGGTTTCAAATCACGGTGAACAATACCTTGTTGATGGGCTAGGGTCATGGCTGACAAGACTTCTTCCATGATTCTGACCACTTCATTATTAGCAAGCGGTGCGTTATCTTGGATGTATTTTTTCAAATCTGACCCATCAACATATTCCATTACTAGGAATTGCTGTCCGTCTTCTTCACCAATATCTCGGATGGAAACGATATTGGGATGATTAAGCTCTGCCATGGCACGGGCTTCTCGTTGGAAACGTGCTACGGCAATCTGATCTGTCTGATAATTGGTCCGAAGCACCTTGATAGCCACTTCTTCATTATCTAGAATTAAATCTTTTGCTAGATAAACATCCGCCATTCCTCCCCGTCCGATAGATTTAAGGATCCGATAACGACCAGCAAACAACTTGCCAATCTGAATCATTAAACTTCCTCACTTTCAACGTGGATTAAAGCAATAGTGATGTTATCAAGTCCTCCTCTATCATTAGCAAGACTAACGAGCTCTTTATTTTTTTCATCAAGGTTCTTATCTTGATTCAAAATTTCAACGATTTCGTCGTTGGTAATCATATTGGTTAAACCGTCACTATTGATAATCAAATAATCATTTTCTTCTAACATCTGAACACCAAGGTCAGGTTCAACAGGATTAGCTTGTCCAATTGATTGTGTGATGATATTTTTTTGTGGGTGATTAGCCGCTTCTTCTTCTGTTAATTGACCAGCTTTCACCAATTCATTAACCAAAGAATGGTCACTTGTTAAAAGTTGATATTCTCCATGACGCAAAAGGCCAATACGCGAATCGCCCACGTGTGCATAAATCACGTTGTTATCGACAATGGCTAGGGCTTCAACAGTTGTTCCCATGCCTTTGAACTCATCTGTCTGACCAAGTTCGTAAACTTTTTTGTTCTCATTTTCTAATGAAACCAAGAACCAATCACGAATTTGGCTCAATTCGGTATAATCCGTATTCACCCATTCACGTCCAAGATCGGTAACGGTCATTTCACTAGCAATATTACCTGCACGATGACCACCCATACCATCTGCTAAAATGACTAAGGTAATACCCTGTTTGTTATCAAATTTATTAATAAAATCCTGATTGTTTGAACGTTTTTGTCCGATATCAGTTACAAGTGAAATTTTCATAGTTTTTCCTCTGACTGTGTCAGTTTCCTCCTTGAAGTTACAAGATACGTCTGACCTGTCCTATAAAGAACCCGTCGGTATGATATTGCTCTGGAGTGATGACTAAGCAACCATTTTTAACAATATCGTCTTGCGTATGACTCAGGTTTACTTGCTCAAAATTTGGATGAGTGTCTAAAAATTTGCGAATAACTTGAACATTTTCCTCATCAAAAATCGTACAAGTGCTATAAGTTATTATACCACCTTTACGCAAGGTTTGACAAACGCTATCAAGTATTTGCAGCTGAATTTCTTGCAAAGCGGTGAAATCTTGATTGTCTTTGTTGTATTTGATATCCGGTTTTCGACGAATCAG
Source organism: Streptococcus sp. UBA3373 (assembly GCF_002360305.1). Classification (NCBI taxonomy): domain Bacteria; kingdom Bacillati; phylum Bacillota; class Bacilli; order Lactobacillales; family Streptococcaceae; genus Streptococcus; species Streptococcus sp. UBA3373. The sequence goes on from NZ_DEQF01000004.1 coordinate 11,844, forward strand.
CCCAATACCTGAGCAAGGGGCGTCGACTAAGATTTTATCAAAAGAATCTTCTGCAAAATGCTCATGTACTTTAGTCGCATCTAGTTTTTGCGTTGTGATTTTATCAGCAACGTGAAGGCGCTCGGCATTTTCCATGACCAGTTGTAATTTGTGGTCATACAAGTCAAGTGCTGTGATATGGCCATTGTTGAGGTAAGAGGCCATGTGGGTTGTTTTGCCACCTGGTGCCGCACAAGCATCTAAAATCGTTTCATCGCCTTGAATGGCAAGCGTTGGGGCAACTAACTGGCTGGATTCGTCCTGAATGGTAATATCTCCGTCTGCGAAGTAGTTTGTCCCAGCAAAATGCCCTGATGTTTTTACCAATCCAACAGGAGACAAAAGAGAATTTTCCGCACCTGTGGCTGCCTTAATCTCAGGCAATTTTTCTGGATTTGTCACACGAATGCTGGCTTTATTGCGAACAAAGAGGCTCTGCATAATAGCCAAAGCTCGCTTCTCACCAAATTGGTCAATTAGCTTTTTAACTAGCCACACGGGTAAAGAATATTGCACCGAATAGCGTTTGTTTTTTCGCTTAATATCTGCTGGTTTGGGCAGTTCTTCTTGAGCAAAGCGACGCAAAACAGCATTGACCAATTTCTCCGCACCTTTTTGGTGGCTGCGTTTTTTGGCAATGGTCACCGCATCATTAACCACCGCGTGCGCAGGCATTTTATCCAAATACAAGAGTTGGTAAAGGCTCAGCATCAAGAGATCGTACACCCAAGGTTCTAGCTCATCGCGGTCTTTGATATAATGCGCTAGGTACCATTCCAACGTGATTTTGCGCGCGACAGTGCCATAGACAATCTCCGTCACCAACGCTTTATCTTTAGGTGATAGCGTGCTTTGCTTGAGTTCTTGATTGAGGGCAATGTTAGAATAAGCCCCGTCCTCAAAGACATTTTCTAAAACGTGTAAGGCTACGCCGCGTGCTTGTTGTTTCCAATCATTCGCCAATAACGTCACCTACCTCAAGTTTGCGTCCGACACCATTTAGAAAATCCACAATGCTCATGCGTGGTTTTCCAGCTGGTTGCACTGTTTTCAGCGCAATAGCACCATCACTAGTGGCCACTACCAATGATTTTTTACCTTTTTCAATGATTTCACCTGGTTTGCCTTGCCCTTGAGCTATACTTGCCTCGTAAATCTTGAAACGTTTGCCGTCAAGCAAAGTATGGGCCACGGGCCATGGATTCAAACCACGAATATGATTGAAAACATCACGCGCTGGTCGATGCCAATCAATGCGTTCTTCTTCTGGGGTAATATTAGGTGAAAAGGTCGCTTGGCTACTGTCTTGTGGCTCAGGGGTGATATTACCTGCAATGTAATCAGGGAGGGTTCTCAACAACAAATCACGGCCTAAAATCGCCAATTTGTCAAACATAGTCCCCACATTATCCTCATCGGTAATCGATGTTGCATCCTTGGCAATCATGTCGCCAGCATCCATTTCTTTAACCATTTCCATAATGGTCACGCCAGCTTCTTTATCACCATTGATAATGGCATAATGAATAGGTGCACCGCCACGGTATTTTGGCAATAGCGATGCGTGAACATTCACCGCAAAATCAACAGAATCCAACAATTTCGTTGGTAAAAATTGCCCAAAAGCAGCCGTCACAATACCATCAGCTCCCAAAGTCATCAGCTCAGCCATTTCTTCTGAACCTGATAATTTTTCAGGCTGATAAACAGGGAGGTTGTGAGCTAGGGCGACTTCCTTAACAGGGGTCATTTTGATTTCCTTTTTGCGCCCAACAGCGCGGTCTGGCTGGGTCACAACTGCTAGGATATTGTAGGCCTTATCAGCTAACAAACCTTCTAAAACGGTCGCTGAAAAATCAGGCGTTCCCATAAAAATAATATTTGTCATGTTTTTTCCTCTCACAAAGATTTTCTTTCATTATAGCATAGTAACGGGCTACATCACATTTTGTGGCTCATAATCAATCACCAAACGCAAATCTTTGTTTTCTGGCAACTGCGTCAAGTCCAAAATCTGATTTAACACGGCTTCCAAATGGTTTTCAAATCGGTATTTCACGATGATTTGGTAGTGGTAAAGATTGTGTGTTCTGGCGATGGGCTTTGGTGTTGGACCAAGAATTTTGATTTTGTCTGACAATTGCTGCTTCAAAAGTTGCAAAATCTCAAATGATTTGCGAGTCACCGTGTGTTCATCCTTGTGTGACAAGGTCAAGCCAACCGTGAAATAATAAGGCGGATAGGCCAGTCGCCGACGAATGTTCATTTCATAGGCGTAAAAGGCTTCATAATCCTGCTTTTGAGCCAATTGAATGGCGTAATGATTGGGATTATAGGTCTGAATGAGCACTTCTCCTGTTTTTTCAGCCCGTCCAGCTCGTCCAGCTACCTGAGTCAACAATTGAAAAGTACGTTCGGATGACCTAAAATCAGGTAAATTAAGCGAAGTATCCGCATTTAGCACCCCAACCAAGGTGACATTTGGAAAATCAAGTCCCTTGGCAATCATCTGTGTGCCTAGCAAAATATCCGCTTCATGATGGTCAAAAGCATCCAACAAACGTTGATGAGCCCCTTTTTGACGCGTGGTATCCACATCCATTCGCAAAATACGAGCATGGGGAAAAATACTAGCCAATTCGTCATAGGCTTTCTGGGTTCCTGTGCCATAATACCGAATGCTAGGACTTTGACAATTAGGACAATGACGCGGAATGGCTTTCTCAAAACCACAATAATGGCAATTCATGGTCTTGGTATCCATGTGCAAGGTCAATGAAATATCGCAATTAGGGCACTCATCCACGTAGCCACAATCACGGCACATGATAAAGCTAGAATAACCACGGCGGTTAAGCATGAGCACGATTTGCTCTTTCTTTTCCAAACGGTCCGCAATTTTCTCCAAGAGATATGGCGTGTAATTACTCAATTCTTGTTGCCCAACATAATCCCTGAAATCCACAATCTCAACCTTTGGAATTCTAGCTAAGGGATTGGCACGGTGGGTTAATTGCAAGAAGCGATAAACATCTCGGCTGGCACGTGCACGGCTCTCAATACTTGGAGTCGCAGAACCTAGCAGCAAAACAGCTTTATGGTATTTAGCACGCAAAAGTGCCACATCTCTAGCGTGGTAACGTGGACTCGATTCTTGCTTATAAGTCGCCTCATGCTCCTCATCAATAATAATCGCACCAATATTCTCAACTGGGGCAAAAATAGCCGAACGAGCACCGACTACTACACGCGCTTGACCAGACTTGATTTTTCGCCACTCATCAAACTTTTCACCATCTGACAAAGCCGAATGCATAATAGCAACTTGCTTGCCAAAACGTGAGATAAAGCGATTGGTCATCTGCGGTGTCAGTGAAATTTCAGGCACTAAAACAATCGCCGTTTTTCCCAGTTTCAAAACCTTATCGATAATATGCAAATACACTTCTGTCTTACCAGAACCTGTAACACCTTCCAGCAAAAATGGCTTGCTTTCTTGTCCAATTTGATTGGTTACCGTATCTACAACCTTTTGTTGCTCAGCATTTAAAGCCAGAAAATCCGTCGTTGCCACATTAAAATACGCATCTGAACGCTTTTTCTCTTTTTCAACAACGGTTATCAAGGCATTATCCACAAAAAATTTGACCACTTCGCGTGAAAAGAGCTGATGCAAATCTGCTAATTTGCCCTCGCTAGGATTTTCCAACAAGTAATCACGCAAGGCCAAACGCTTTTTAGCGCGGTTGGAAATAGCTGCCAGATGAAGTTGTTCAACTTGAACCTGATAATATTTTTCCGTTTTGATGCTTTTCTTGTCCTTAGCCAAATAGGTCACTGAAAGCTTGCCATTGTGCACCAATTGGGACACCAGCTTAATTTCATCTTGGGATAAAGACGAATACAAGCGGCTCTCATCTTGCCCAAACAAAGCCAACCTATCTGCCTCACCTAAGGTATCCATAGGCATCAAACGCTTGTCATAATGCGAATTCAAGAGATTAGGCAGCATGGCTTTTAAGATTGAAATTTTATAAGAAAAAACGGTGTGGCGCATTTGGTCTGCTAAAAACAGCTGCTCTTCGTTTAAAACAGGCTCAAAATCCAAAACCGCTTCAATGGCTTTCAAGCCGTCAAGGTCTTGCCCTGACGCCTCCAAGAAACCAACGACAAAGCCCTGTAAGAGCCTGTTGCCACGACCAAAAGGCACATGAACCCTAGAACCGAGCTGAATTTGTTGGCAAAACACTTCTGGAACAAGGTAAGAAAAAAGCTTATCTGTCTGCTTCAGCGGGATATCTACAATCACCTGTGCTATTTTCATCTTCACTTCCCTTTCTGGCTGGTCTTGCCCTTGAGGGCTAAAATGTTAGTTATAAGAAAAATCTAAGATAAAACACCTTAGATTTTTTCGCCTTCTTCTTTTTCTTTTGCAATTTGTTCTTTGATTTTACGTTCTTCTTCTTCTTTTTCTAAACGTTGAGCTTCGATGTGAGCACGAACAGCTGCGCGTTTAGCTTCTGGATTTGGGTGAATCACCACGTTCCCTGATTCAATTTCTTCAAGGGCTTGCAAGGTTGGTTTCACAGAAGTAAAGGTTTGTGTTGGTTTAGCCCCTGCTTCTAACTCATGAGCACGTTTGGCTTGAAGAATACAAAGAGAATACTTTGAAGGAACCTTATCCAATAAAGTATCGATAGAAGGTTTTAACATCATAGCTATTGGTTTCCTTTCTTAATCAATGTGCTTAATCATATCATTGTAGCGACCAATCACACGGTCCACACGGAAATGCTCCACTTCAATAATGCGTTTCACTCGCTCAGCAGCCAAAGGCACTTCATCATTAACAACAGCATAGTCGTATTCGCGCATCAAGGCAATTTCTTCTTTCGCGCGCTCGATACGTTGGCGAATCACTTCCTCGCTGTCAGTTCCTCTTCCAACCAAGCGGTCTTTTAATTCATCTAAATCTGGTGGTGTTAAGAAGATAAAGACACCGTCTGGCACTTTTTTCTTAACCTGAAGGGCACCTTGAACCTCGATTTCAAGGAAAACGTCAATTCCTTTATCAAGCGTTTCATTCACGTAAGTGAGTGGTGTACCGTAGTAGTTCCCAACGTACTCGGCGTATTCCAACATTTGACCTTTTTTAATCAAGTCCTCGAATTCTTCACGAGTTCTGAAAAAGTAATCAACACCATCAACTTCTCCTGGTCGTTTTGGACGTGTCGTCATAGAAACAGAATATTCAAATTGATGATCTGGTGTAGAAAAAATTTCTTGGCGAACTGTTCCCTTACCAACTCCAGAAGGTCCTGAGAAAACAATTAACAAACCACGTTCGGCCATGCCACTCTCCTTACTATAAAATACAAGTGAAGTTTTATCTTTTATCAATTAAACTACAGATTAGTGTACCAAAAATACTGGTATTTTTCAAGGCATTTTAGCCGCTTGTCTAAAGCAAAAGGAAGTACCTTTTCAGCACCTCCTTTTTACAGCGTTTTATTTGGCGTAATCCACGGCACGAAGTTCTCGAATAACGGTCACCTTGATGTTTCCTGGATAATCCAAATTATTTTCAATTTTCTCACGAACCTTGTGAGCTAGGATGGTCACTTCGTCATCTGAAATTTTATTCGGTTGGACAACGATGCGAATTTCACGCCCTGCTTGAAGGGCATAACTGCTCTTAACACCATCAAAGCTTGTCGCAATATTTTCCAAATCACGCAGGCGTTTAATGTAATTTTCCATAGATTCATTACGAGCACCTGGGCGGGCAGAACTCAAGGCATCCGCAGCGGCTACAAGCACAGCAATGACGCTTTCAGGTTCCACATCACCATGGTGACTGGCGATGGCATTGACAACCACTGGGCTTTCCTTGTACTTGCGAGCAAATTCGGCACCAATTTCAACGTGGCTTCCTTCCACTTCACGGTCAATCGCTTTCCCCATGTCATGCAAAAAGCCTGCACGTCGAGCCAAAGCCACATTTTCACCCAGTTCTCCAGCTAAAATACCAGCCATTTTACCGACTTCAATCGAGTGTTGAAGAACGTTTTGGCCATAAGAAGTTCTGAAATGAAGGCGTCCCATAATCTTGATGAGATCAGGGTGAAGGTTAAGGGCACCAATTTCAAAGGCTGCTGCTTCACCGTATTCACGGATGCGGTGATCCATTTCTAGGCGATTTTTTTCAACCAATTCTTCAATACGAGCTGGGTGAATACGGCCATCTTGGATCAAAGCTTCAAGGGTCAAGCGGGCAATTTCACGACGAACGGGGTCAAATCCTGACAAGACCACCACTTCAGGAGTATCATCAATGATAACATCCACACCTGTCAAGCTTTCAAAGGTCCGAATATTACGCCCTTCGCGTCCAATGATACGTCCCTTCATGCTGTCATCTGGCAAGTGGACCGTGGTGATGGTTTGCTCAGCCACATATTCCCCAGCCATACGTTGCATGGCCTGCGCCAAAATGTCTTTCGCCATTTTGCTTGACTTGTCACGAATCTCACGTTCGGCGTCTTTGATTTTCGTTGCAATTTCGTGTGTCAAGTTATTTTCCGTTTCGGTCAAAATAACCTCACGCGCTTCTGCAATAGTCATCACTGCGACACGTTCCAATTCAGCTTGCTTTTGGCCTTCTAGCTCTCCAATTTGTTTTTCACGCTCATTAATATGCTTAGTTTTATCGGTCAGACTCTGCTCTTTGCTTTCCAACAATTTTTCTTTGTTAGTTAAGTTCTCGTCTTTTCGATCAAGAGAATAAGCACGTTCTGTCAAACGTATTTCTAACTGCTTTAACCCTTGTCTTTCAGACTTGAATTCTTTTTCAATCTCTTCACGATATTTTCTAGCCTCTTCTTTAGCTTCGATTAGCATCTCTTTGCGGTGAGATTTGCTTTCTCGCTCTGCTGTTTGTCGAATCTGCTCTGCTTCTTGCTCAGCTTTTCCACGTAAGTTTACAGCATCTTGTTCGGCATTTAAAAGAGTGAGTTCTGCCGCTTTCTTTGCAGACTTCAGTCTAATCGAAATCAAGGCATAACCAACTATCAAACCAATGAGGGCAAAAACAATCAAAATAATAATATCTGTCACGTTTTTACCTCAATATTCTATTTTTAATATTTTCTACTAATTCTATTTTCATTAATAGAAAACTACTTTCCAGTTTACCATAAAACGAATTTTTTCACAATTTAAAATTTTAAAGCGTTTTAATAAATTTTATGTTATGATAGGAATACTAGTAAAAAGGGGGTTATTATGTCTAAAAAAGAAGTTACCGTAGAAAGCTTTGAATTGGACCATACAATTGTGAAAGCACCATACATTCGCCTGATTTCACAAGAAAAAGGGCCTGTTGGTGATGTTATTTCTAACTTTGATGTGCGTTTGGTACAACCAAATGAAAATGCCATCCCAACCGCAGGACTACACACGATTGAGCATTTATTTGCTAAATTAATTCGTGAACGCATTGATGGTATGATTGACTGCTCTCCTTTTGGATGCCGCACAGGTTTTCATTTGATGATGTGGGGGGAGCACAACACGACAGAAATTGCCCAAGTCATCAAATCTAGCCTCGAAGAAATCGCTAATGTCACAACTTGGGATGACGTCCCAGGTACAACCATTGAATCTTGCGGAAACTACAAGGACCACAGTCTTTTTACTGCAAAAGAATGGGCAAAAGTCATTTTACAAGACGGCATTTCAGACGACCCATTTGAACGCCATGTCATCTAAGACCACACAAAAAGCAGAGAAGGCTTAAATGCTCTCTGCTTTTTCGTTTGCTTTCATTTTAGTGGAATTGCATACCGCCGTCCACGATAATGGTTTGTCCTGTGATGTAGTCTGAATCTGGACCAGCTAAAAAGCTAACGGCATTGGCTACGTCCTCAGGTTCTGAAAGGCGTTGTAGGGTGATGTCTTTGGCAAAAGTTTGCATTCCCCATTCGTCATCTTTGCCAGCATTTTTGCCTACTTCGTGAGCGATACTATACATCATTGGTGTCTTAACAATACCTGGAGCATAGGCATTTACTGTAATGCCGTCCTTAGCCAAATCACGCGCCAAGGTTTGCGTAATACCACGCACAGCAAATTTACTGCCACCATAAACCGTCAGATTGGGATTGCCGACGACCCCTGCTTGCGACGTTGCATTGATGATTTTACCGCCGTGTCCTAATGCCTTGAACTGAGCCAACGCAGCCTGCGCTCCCCAAATAACACCTCCAACATTAATAGCAAAAGTGCGTTCAAAGACTTCTTCTGTAATGCTTTCTAGCGGCGTTGTCGGAGCAACACCAGCGTTATTGACCACGACAGACAAATCACCAAAATGCTCAACAACTTTAGCAAAGGCGGCAGCGACTTCTTCACGTTTTGACACGTCCGCCACGACAGGCAAGGTATTTGTCGGTGAAATGTCTTGCGCAGCTTTTTCAGCTGTTTCTTGATTGTAATCAAGAATACCAATTTTAAAACCGTCAGCGTGCAAACGTTTAGCAATCGCCAAACCAATTCCCTGACCAGCACCAGTCACAATAGCAACTTTTACCATCTTTATCACCTCGTATTCTGTTTTATTATTGTAATTATAGCGCTTACATTTTATAGCGTCAATTTTTTTCTCTGAAAATCACACTATTTTTGAAAATACTTTTCGACTAAAAAACAACTTTTCTGATAGCAAAAAAGAAGACCTTACGGTCCTCTTTTATAGTTTTAGTAATCCAAGACATCTGAATGACCAGCGGCATTTCCGACGAAGTAACCCGTTTTACAGTTGATAGAGAACAGATAAGTTCCATCAGCCTTGAACATATTGTAGTAACCATTGTCGTTGATGATATTGACTTTTTCTAAGATAAAGTCATTTCCTGAGAAATAGCCACGTGCGTGTGAGGTATCAATGATTTTTTCAAGGACACCTGGTGCAAAGGTCCAAGCTGGGTTGCTTGAGTCTGCAATCGCACTTTCATTATAAGGCACACGGCTAAGATTGCGTTGCAAAATAGCAGGATTGTAAGACGTAATACCGTAGCTTGTCGCTCCTGAAACGCTGGCTGTTGCAGGTGTTGACGTATCTGATGATGCTTCTTGCGTTGTTGAGCTAGCTTCCGTTTGACTTTGCTCACTGTCACTTGCTTCTGTTGAAGAGTCAGGCGCTTCGCTTGAACTTGATGATGAACTAGCTACTTCACTGCTACTTGCAGCGGCTTCACTACTAGCAGTTGTTGCTTGTTCCAATTGTTCTTTACCATCAGTTATCGCTGATTGTAACAAGGTATCTAGTTTAGCATTGCCTGTTTTTAGCAAGTCGCTTGATAATTGGTCAAAGTTAGCATCTGATTTCACCGTTGCAGAAACTTTTTTACCATCAACAATCACATCAGATTCAAAGCGTTTGTTGACAGATTGGATGGCTTCAATTTGTTTATCCAAGGCATCATAATCTTTTTTAGCTGCATCGTATGACTTGGTACCTTTCAAAGCATCCAATTTTTCTTTCAAGGTTGGCAGATTTGAAAAAGCGCTGTTTTTCAAGCTGGTTTTCTTATCATCTGTAAAGAATGAATCATAATAAGAATCAAAGGCTGATGCTGCTTTTTTCTCTTTTGATGATTCTTCTGACGATGTTTTAGTGACCGACGTATTTGACTGCACTGTTTTAGAGTCGTTTTTATTGGCATTCAAACCATAGGCAATCCCAAAAATAGCAAGCACCAAAGTTGCTACACCACCAATAATAAAGGTTCTTGTGAGCTTTTTAGGCTCCTCATCTTCCCAAGCGTCATCGTCGTCCTTTTCCTCAGTAAAGGCAGGACTACTAACAGCAGGGGTAGGCTCTGGGCTAACAGATGGTTCTGGTTTGATGTCTGCTAGCTCTGTTGCCTCTTGCTCTGGCTGGGGTTGAGGTTCTGGCTGCTCGTCCTTGATTTGAAAAGCAGGCGTTTCCTCCTGTGGCCTAGCATCCGCTTTTTCAGTAGCATCTTCTACTGGGACAGCTTTAGGTTCAGGAGTAGGTGTTTCAGCCTGCTTAGGTAAATCGCTTTTTAGGGCTGCATTGCCAATAATTCCTTTTTGAGCCAATTCTTCGCGTTGCTTTTTGATAAAATCATCCAAAGCTAACGTGTCCAAATCATCAAAATCCGATATTTTTGACTCAAATTTTTGTGATGTGACTTCGTCTTTATGTTCTTTAATATACTTATCCAACACCCCGTCAGAATCACCTGCACTGGCTTTGATTTCAGAATTCTTTTGTGCAACTTCTTCAACGGTCATGTGTTTGACATCTTGTAAATCCAAGCCATCTTGCTCTTGAGAAGATGGGTTTTCTTTCTTTTCTGACACGCTTGTTCACCTCTCTACATCAGATTTCTATATCACATAGGCTCTTAACTGCTAGCTAATCTCACTTATCTTTGGTTGATGGCACGGCAGAGCGTTTGACACGTTCGCCATAAAATTGATACAAATCAACCCTCAGTGTTCCATTATAAAGTTTTCGTTTTTTATCAGCCTGCGAGCCGTATTTGCGTTCAAACTGTTCATCACTGGTCAAGATGAATTTGCTCCATGTTTTGAGCGGAGCAAAAGTTTGTCCCATCTCATTATACAAGATGTCCACCGCTTTGTCATCCAGCAATCGTTCGCCATAAGGTGGGTTTGATATGATAACACCGTTGATTTTATCGGTTTTTAAATCTTGAAGACGCATTTGTTTCAATTGGATGACATCTGCAAGTCCTGCTTCTTGTGCGTTCTTTTTCGCAATCTCAATCATCCGACCATCAATATCAAAACCTGAAATATCAAGCTCAATATCATAATCGGCTTTTGCTTCAGCTTCGTCACGAACTTGTTGAACCAAATCCGCATCGACCCAATTCCATGCTTCAAAAGCAAAATCACGGTTAAAACCAGGAGCAATGTTCATGCCAATCATAGCCGCCTCAATGCAGAAAGTCCCTGAACCACAGGTTGGGTCGATAAAAGGCTTATCGGGATACCAATTAGATAACTCAATGATAGCTGCGGCCATGTTTTCTTTAATCGGAGCACCACCTTTTTCCACACGGTAACCACGTTTAAAGAGGCTAGCCCCCGTTGTATCAATCATGACCGTTGCCTTGTCCTTCAAAATGGATACTTCAATTTTAAATTCTGCACCATTTTCCTGCAAAGGCACACCGTCAGGACGGTGATACACTTTTTGCAATTTTTTCACGACCGCTTTTTTACTAATAGCTTGAACACTTGGCTCATTGTGAAGCTTTGATTTCACACATTTGGCCTTGGCAATGGGAAATTTAGCTCCCAAAGGCAAGTAATTTTCCCAATCAAGCGCATAAACGCCTTGGAACAATTCTTCAAAGGTACGTGCTGGAAATTCCCCCACGACAATCTTGATGCGGTCAGCCGCTCGTAGCCAGAGATTGGTCGTAATGATCGTTCTTACATCCCCTTGAAAATGCACCTTCCCATTTTCAACCTGGCACTCAATTCCTAAATCGCGAATTTCACGCCCGACAATCGCCTCCAGCCCCGCAGCCGATGTCGCTACTAAATTAAAGTTTTTCTTCATTCCTTAATTCCTATTTCATCAAATACTTATCTATAAGTGTATCACGTTTTACGGTTTTTGAACCATTAAAATATCAGTTATTTGCAAAATAAAAGCTAGCCTAAGCTAGCTCAACCTATATGCAATTTTCTATAAGCCATGTTTTGTTCCAGAGGTAACTAGGTCTTACCTCCTTCGATAATCATCTGTCTACTGTTTCCAGTCAGGATAGATTGTTCGTCTTCCAACTATCCCATGCCCCTACCAAAGTTTGGGTTGCTAGCTTGAGGGGTTTACCGCGTTCCACTTTTTAGGTTTCCCTAAAAACTACGTCACTGTGGCACTTTCAGAGCAACTCAGACCTATCTAACGACTTAGCCCTTTCGCTCGCCGTAACACCTTCCAAAAAGATGTCCCTAGGCTTATTGATTCACCTAGCACAAACACTACCAGCATCACAGCCGGTGCTAGCATGGACTTTCCTCATGATACCAAATGCACCACGCGATTATCCAAAAATTGCACGTTTTTTATAACTCAAGCACTAAGGCTTAAATTACCCATTGATTTGTTTACCAAAGACTTCTTTTTCCAAACGGCTAATGCGTTTCAAAATATCGAAGTTAGTTGCAGATTGTGCCACACGTGTTTGTTGTGCACTTGCTGCTTGCGAAGAAACGTATGATGATTGCGCATTTGCCTTAGATTTTGCTGCTAATTGTTGTTTTAAGCGGTCATTTTCTTCGCGTAATTCTTGAATTTGTGTGAGATAACTTTCGTAATCTTGGATCACATTATCCAAAAATTCGTCAATTTCTTTCTTATCGTAACCACGCATGCTGGTTTTAAACTCTTGTTCAAAAATGTCCTTAGGACTATAAATAATACTTGCCATTCTATCTCTCCAACCAAAACCATTCTAAGGCACATGAAATCATGATACCAAATTATATAGTACAGAAATATTAGAGAAAAATCAAGCATTTACTTCTAATTTTCTTGTGACCGATACGTCTTACCAATCTTCTAAAAATTCATTTAAACGCTCAAAAGTCAAAAAAGTAATGGGGTAATCTGCTTGTTCTTGCATGACTTTTAACAAATATTTCAATTGGGTTTCATTTTCAGTATCATAAAAAAGGTAGGCACCTTGCGTGTTTTGAACCAAAAAGTGATTATATTGTCGAAATTGTGATGGGTTCTCATAGCTTTCGTAGGCGTATTTGACAAAATCAACCTGCTTGAAATCTGCCAATTTGGCTTGATTGGCTTCGTTCCACTGTTGGCCTTGAGTTTCAAAGGTGAAAAGCGTGGCAATTTGAAAAGGGTAATCCGCCTGCAATTTCTTAGCCACTTGCAGTGCCCAATATTCAAAGCCAAGATTGCCCGTGAAAATAAACCACTCCACCCCTTCTTCAAGATAATGGATAAGGTCTTTTCGAATGGCCGCCTTGATCACATCAATGCGTGGGTCCTTATCTTGAAAAATGCTCAATTCAAATCCGCGGTACCCCGTCACAAGAATTGCGTTCATATCTGCCTCCTTTTAAAAAATATGTTATAATAGGACTACCTATGTTGATTTAATCAATAAAGATAGGAGTTTTATGGTTAATTACCCTCATTTTGTTCGGAGGCAAACAACACCTCCACGTAAAAAAAGCGAAAAAAACACCGTAAACTTTGCTAATCGTGGGATGAGTTTTGAAGCAGCTATTAACGAAACCAATAATTATTACCTATCTCGTGATATCGCTGTGATTTACAAAAAACCAACACCCATTCAAATTGTTAAGGTGGATTATCCCAAACGAAGCCGAGCTAAGATTGTGGAAGCTTATTTTCGACAAGCCTCTACTACCGATTACTCTGGCGTCTATAAGGGATATTATGTTGACTTTGAAGCTAAAGAAACTCGGCAAAAGACATCTATGCCGCTCAAAAATTTTCATGCGCATCAAATAAAACATATGGACAGAGTCTTAAAACAAGGTGGGATTTGTTTTATCTTACTCCATTTTTCGACTCTAAAGGAAACCTATTTTTTACCAGCTAGTGCCCTAGTTGATTTTTACCAAATTCATTTGGGAACCAAATCAATGCCTCTTGATTATATCAAAAAAAATGGTTATTTGGTGGCAACACAGGCACTACCTCAAGTTCCTTATTTAGATATTATTGACCAAAAAATTTTAGGCGGTGATGACAATTAAACAGAAACAAAACACTAAAAAAAGAGCCAATAGAAACTCAAAAGACACGGTCTTGCGTGTTATCAAATATGGGCTGATTACATTTGTAACGCTTGTCATTGTAGGTGTTATAGCTGGAGCTGGACTCTTTTTCTACTATGTGAGCAGCGCTCCAAAACTATCAGAAAGCAAGCTTTCTTCTACTAATTCGAGTTTGATTTACGACTCTAACAATAACCTTATTGCTAACTTGGGTTCAGAGAAAAGGGAAAGTGTTTCAACAGAAGATATTCCTTTAAACCTAGTCAATGCCATCACATCTATTGAAGACAAACGCTTCTTTAAACACCGTGGGATTGACATCTATCGTATTTTCGGTGCAGCTTGGAACAACTTTACCCGCTCAGGTACCCAAGGGGGGTCAACACTCGACCAGCAGCTTATCAAGTTGGC
>NZ_DEQF01000004.1:26274-77643 GCF_002360305.1 Streptococcus sp. UBA3373
CTACGGGATGCTGACAGCGGCTAAATCTTACTATGGCAAGGACCTCAAAGACTTGTCTATTGCCCAATTAGCGCTTTTAGCAGGGCTTCCTCAAGCACCAAGCCAATACAACCCTTACACCAATCCAGATGCTGCCCAAAATCGTCGTGATACCGTTTTATCACAAATGTACGAAGATGGCGACATCTCAAAAGAAGAATACCAAACTGCTATTGCAACACCAGTCACTGATGGTTTACAACCATTGACCGAAACGTCTAGCTATGATGATTACTTGGATAATTACATCAAGGAAGTCATCGAAGAAGTCAAAGACGAAACTGGTCAAGACATTTATTCAGCAGGTTTGAAGGTTTACACAAACGTAGATACCGATGTTCAAAAATACCTCTGGAATGTCTATAATACTGACTATTATGTGTCTTACCCTGACTCTGATTTGCAAGTGGCTTCAACCATTATCGATGTCAATACTGGTAAAGTCATTGCGCAACTTGGTGCACGAAACCAAGACACAACCGTTTCATTGGGAACCAACCAAGCCGTTCTTACCGATAGGGACTGGGGGTCAACCATGAAACCTATTACAGATTATGCCCCAGCTATTGAAGACGGTATTTACACAAGTACTGCTGCCACAACCAGCGATACCAAGTACTACTGGCCTGGCACTTCAACTCAGCTCTACAACTGGGACCGTCAATACTATGGCAACATGACTATTCAAACAGCCATTCAACAATCGCGTAACGTTCCTGCCGTGAGAGCCTTGGAAGCTGTTGGTTTGAATAATGCTAAGAAATTCCTAGAAGGTTTGGGCATTTACTACCCTCAACTTTACTATTCAAACGCCATTTCAAGTTCGACAAGTGACTCGAATGAAAAATACGGCGCAAGCAGTCTGAAAATGGCTGCTGCCTACGCTGCTTTTGCAAATGGTGGAACCTATTACAAACCACAATACGTCAACAAGATTGAATTTAACGATGGAACTAGCCAAACCTTTGAAACATCTGGTACACGTGCCATGAAGGAAACAACAGCCTACATGATGACGTCAATGCTGAAAACCGTTTTGACTTACGGTACTGGTACAACAGCTTCTATCCCTGGTTTATACCAAGCTGGTAAAACAGGAACATCAAACTATTCTGATGAAGAATTAGAAAAAATTGAACAAACAACTGGTATTTACAACAGTGCAGTTGGAACCATGGCACCTGATGAATTATTTGTTGGTTACACAACGCAATATTCGATGGCAGTGTGGACAGGTTACAAAGACCGTATGACTCCAATCTACGGTAGTGGGCTAAACGTTGCGGCCGAAGTTTACAAGGCTATGCAAAGTTACCTCAATGAAAAATACGGTAGCGGTAGCAAGAACTTCACGCAACCAAGTGGCGTTTACACAAGCGGTGGTTATGTTTACCTAAAAGGGGCAAAAAATAATTCTTCTGCCTCATCTTCATTGTCATCTGTATATAGTAACCTCTACGGTTCTAATTCAAGTTCTTCAGAAGACCAAACATCAACAGAAGTTTCATCTTCAACAGATAGCTCTGATAACGATGATAATACTAGCGATAGTAATTCAATGAGTAACAATCCTTCTGTAAGCACCCCTGATGCAATAACAGATGCCAACAATAGCTATAACAATAACAACAGCTATACAACACCTAATAACAATACGACCAGCGATGCTAATAGCACGACAAGCCAAAACAACTCTGATAGCACAGCGACAACTGGTCAATAATACTTATGCAAAAAGCCTGTAACTAAAAATGTTACAGGCTTTTTGATGACTTCAACATTTTGTGATAAAAAACTGGCTTGGAGAAATATCCAACGCCAGTTTTAATATTTTTACAAATCTGTTTGGCTAGCCAAGGCTCCCATTGGGTCCCAAGGTGCTAATACAGTTGGTTCAGCTTCATAAGCAGCAAGTTCCTCATCAGTTAAGAATTCTTTACGAACGACGATTTGGTAGGTAAATTCATCCATCCAAGCGTCTGAAGCAACGAAGTAACCTTTGTCACCAACTTTTTCTCCCCATGAATTTTCAACTTTCCATTTGAGAGGTTCGCCATTTTCAGCCAAATCCACACCAGTTAAGACCATAGCGTGAGTCATCAAGCTTTCGCTGTAATCCAAACGTCCTGCTTTGTCTTGTGTGAAGGAAATGTTCATAGCCGTATCAAAATCGTAAACATTTGTTGCTAAGATACCTTTTTGACGGTCTGAAATTTGACCGACATCAGAACCAAACCAAACGGTTTCACCAGCTTGCATTTGAGCAATAGCCAATTCTTTGAAACGTGTCATATCAAGATTGAGGTAACGTACCGCACGACTACCCACAACGTTACCAAGCATATCAACAGTGTAAGATTTGCCATAAGGTTTGTCTGCTGTTGGGGCATTGATAACAGAAACGTAATCTGATAGGTTCAAACCAACGTATTTTTTGAAGAATTCTTGTGGTGTAATGTTTTTATCAGAATGGTAGTTGTTGTCTTTGTCACGGTAAGCAAAGTCAAATGTGCGTGGTGGCAAACCGAGATTAACAGCCAAGAAATTGAAGATTTCTTGAAGTAAAGCTTCTTTTTGAGCTCTGATGCCTTCAGCACCGACACCTGCTGCAACAGCTTCACGCAAAATTTGAGCATCTTGACGCAACAATTTGTTCAAGTATTGGTTCAATTCACGGCTGTTGCTTGATGATACTGATTCTGGGTAAGCTGATTTTGGCACGACACCGTATTTTTCAAAAAGAGCCACCACCATATCCCATTGACCACCGTCTTGTTGGGGAACGTCTAGTAAGAATTTCACTTTACGGCTGCCAAGTTCTTGGTCTGCAGTCGCAATGACTTGTTCTAAGAACCAGTTTGATTTTTCGTATTTGTCCCAGAAGAATGTGTGGGCTTGAGAAAGCTCGAAATTATCCAAGTTAAGGTCTGAAATCAATTTGTGACGAAAGGTATTAAGCGCCGCAAACATCCAGCAACGACCTGATGCTTTTTGGTTAGCTACCTTATCTTTTGTCAAATCAATAGAAAAGACATGGTCGTTTTCCACTTGGCTTTGGCGTGTTTCAAGTGATTTCAACAAGCCGTTGTGAGTGACAGCATTTTCAACAGCACGCAATTTGCTATTGTCTTGAAAATCAGCAAATAGTTTGTCTGTAAATGATGATGATAATTCTGACATATTTCCTCCTCCAAAATCAGTCAAGCAAGCACCTAGCCCTACTTAACCAAATTAATCACTATCTATTATAACGCTTAAGAGGCAGAATTCAAGCAATTATAGGGAATTCTGGCTTAAAAGCGGCAAAAAAGACCTTAGCGGTCTTTTTTGAATCTGTTTTATTTCCAAAAATCATCAAAAACGGTGATTGGTAAATGGCGTTTGTGTTCGGTTTTACGCCACCAGTTTTCAATGGTTTCTTTGGCTTTTGGTGACACTTCTTTACCTTCAAGGTAATCATCAATATCGTTGTAAGTCACACCAAGAGCCACTTCGTCAGCAATACCTGGGCGATTTTCTTCCAAATCAGCAGTTGGAATTTTTTCATAAATGGCTGGGTTAGCCCCTAATTCTGCCAATAATTGTTTGCCCTGGCGTTTGTTGAGGCGATAAAGCGGGATAACGTCAGCACCACCGTCACCGAATTTGGTAAAGAAGCCTGTGATGTTTTCTGCAGCGTGATCTGTTCCGATAACCGCTCCGCTATTGGCACCAGCCACGGCATATTGGGTAATCATGCGTTGGCGAGCCTTGATATTTCCCTTATTAAAATCAGAAACTTCAATACCTGCTTCTTCAAGGGCTGCAACTTGCCCATCAACACCTGCTT
Source organism: Streptococcus sp. UBA3373 (assembly GCF_002360305.1). Classification (NCBI taxonomy): domain Bacteria; kingdom Bacillati; phylum Bacillota; class Bacilli; order Lactobacillales; family Streptococcaceae; genus Streptococcus; species Streptococcus sp. UBA3373. The sequence goes on from NZ_DEQF01000004.1 coordinate 30,143, forward strand.
TGATGTTCACTGCAATGCTGACGTCTGGCTTGATAAAAGCAAGGGCACGTTGGGCATCCTCTTCGTCTGCTTGCACGCCATATGGCAAACGCACTGCGATAAAGCGATAACTGTCGTCACCTGTTTCAGCACGGAGTTCTTCTACTGCGATTTGTGCCAAACGTCCTGCCAAACTAGAATCTTGCCCACCTGAAATTCCTAGCACATAGCTTTTTAAGAAACTATGCTTTTTCAAATAGTCTTTAAGAAAATCAACCGATACACGAATTTCTTCTTTTGGGTCAATGCTTGGTTTTACTTTTAATTCTGCAATAATCTCATCTTGTAAACTCATTTCACTTCTCCTTTTTGTTGGGCTTCCTTACGAATACGGTCAATCAAGTTCATCTTGTTTTCCCAGACATCTAATGACAAATCCACTGGGTAATCTTGCGGATTTAAGATACGTTTGTACTCATCCCACAATTTGTCAAATTCTTGGCGGGCATAGGTTTGAATATCTGAAAGATTAGGCAAGTCATACACCAATTTACCCTTGTCAAATACATCAACCAAAAGTGGCACTGCTTCAAAGTCTTTTACTGTTTTATTGATGTAAGTATAGGTTGGATGGAACATGTAGATTTCATCCAAAGCATTCACATCTGTATCAGTAAAGGTGATGTAGTCCCCTTCGGTTTTTCCTTTTTCACGGCTGGTAATACGCCAAACTTGCTTCTTACCTGGGGTTGATACTTTTTCAGCGTTATTAGACAGTTTGATAGTGTCTTGCATCTCGCCGTTATCGTCTTCAATAGATACGATTTTGTAAACGGCCCCCATAGCTGGCTGGTCATAAGCCGTGATAAGCTTAGTACCAACTCCCCAAACATCAATTTTAGCTTTTTGCATTTTGAGGTTGAGGATGGTATTTTCATCCAAATCATTAGACGCGTAGATTTTGGCATCAGGATAACCAGCGTCATCTAGCTGTTCACGGACTTTCTTAGACAAATAAGCCATGTCCCCTGAGTCAATGCGAACACCGAGGAAATTAATCTTGTCACCCAGTTCATTGGCCACACGAATAGCAGCAGGAACACCAAGGCGAAGGGTATCGTAAGTATCTACAAGGAAAACACAATCCTTGTGCGTGCCAGCATAGGCCATGAAGGCTTCGTAATCATCTCCGTAAGCCTGCACCAAAGAATGCGCGTGCGTTCCTGAAACAGGAATGTCAAACAATTTACCAGCACGAACATTTGAAGTAGCATTGGCACCACCGATAACAGCTGCGCGGGTTCCCCAAATGGCAGCATCCATTTCTTGGGCACGACGCGTTCCAAATTCAAGCAAAGGTTCATCGTCAATCACCGAACGAATGCGAGAAGCCTTGGTCGCAATGAGGGTCTGAAAATTCACGATATTAAGCAAGGCTGTTTCTACTAATTGGCATTGTGCCAGTGGACCTTCCACCTGAACAATCGGCTCATTAGCAAAGACCAAATCCCCTTCTTGAGCCGAACGAATACTCAATTCCAGCTTGAGATTTCTCAAATAATCAATGAAATCCGCAGCGTAACCCAAGCTTTCCAAATAAGCAATGTCGGTGTCGCTAAAGTGCAAGTTATTCAAGTATTCCACCATGCGTTGTAGCCCCGCAAAAACAGCGTAGCCACTAGCAAAAGGTTCTTTTCTAAAATAAATCTCAAAGACTGCATTTTTATTATGGATGCCCTTATCAAAATACACTTGCATCATGTTAATCTGATACAAGTCGGTATGGAGTGTTAAACTATCGTCTTGATACATCTGACTTTCCTCGTTTTTATTTTTGTTTGGACTCAGAAGGCTAAAAACCATCGCAGCTGCCAAAACAGTTAGTAATCTCTCATATTATAGCACAAATACAAGGGACTTGCTAAAATCTTTGTGAGTTTTCCTTCAAAGAATATTAAAAAGGATAGCCAAAAGCCATCCCTTTGTCAAATATTAAGACATATTTTCAATGTACTGGTAAACACCTTGCCCAGCAATGGCACCATCACCAACAGCTGTGGCAATCTGACGCAAGTCTTTTTGGCGCACATCTCCAATGGCAAAAATACCAGGAATGCTTGTTCTCATGTGCTCATCTGTCAGCACCCAACCTGCTTCATCAGTAATGCCCAAGTCAGCCACCATGTGTGACACAGGGTCAATACCCACATAGATGAAAATACCGCCAAAATCATGTTCACTGATTTCGCCCGTTTTGACGTTTTCAATAGTCACGCCTGATACCTTCACGTCTGTTCCTTTGATTTCTTTCACAACCGAATCCCAAATAAAATGAACCTTGTCATTAGAAAAGGCACGATCTTGCAAAATCTTTTGGGCACGCAAAGCATCACGACGATGAATAATGGTCACTGATTTGGCAAATTGAGTCAAGTAAACCGCTTCTTCAACGGCAGAATCACCGCCACCAACAACCAACAAATCTTGGTTGCGGAAAAAAGCACCGTCACACACCGCACAGTAAGAAACGCCGCGACTAGTGTATTCTTCCTCACCAGTCACACCAAGCGTGCGATGTTTGGCTCCTGTGGCTAAAATAACCGTCTTGGCTTCGTAGGTATTGTCATCCGTCACCACGCGCTTGACAGCACCAGCATCTTCCACACGTTGCACAATCCCGTAGATATTTTCCACTTCAAATTTTTCAAGCGGTGTGTACATGTTCATGGCTAATTCAGGCCCTGAAATGCGGTCATAACCTGGGTAGTTCTCAATGTCTGAGGTATTGTTCATCTGACCACCAGGTGCTCCTTGTTCGATAATACCAACTTTTATGTTAGACCTTGCGGCATAAAGAGCAGCTGTCATCCCAGCTGGTCCTGATCCGATAATGAGTGTATCATACATGCTTATACTCTCCTCAACTGTTTTCGTTTTTTCATTGTATCAGTCAAGCAAGCCAATTTCAATCATTAGGCTCGCAACATTAAAATAATCGCCATAAACGCAAACGACAAAACGGGTACCGTCATTAAAATGATGGTCACCAAGTCATACAAAAAGGCTTGACGTTCTTTGGCTGTCTTATCCAAATGGCGAAAAACGCGCCACAAGGTCCATAAAATAGCCGCAACAATCGCAAAGACAAGCCCTGATAATAGTCCTTGTAGGTAAAAACCTAATATTTCTAAAAACATATCTTATCCTATCATTGTTTTCATTTGATAAAAAGAGCCAAAAGACTTCTGGCTCTCATTATAACAAAATTTAGGCTTTAAATGTACGTTTTTTGGTAGTTTGCGAAAAATTCTTTGGTGCGTTCTTCTTTAGGGTGTTTAAAGAGTTCCTCAGGTGTGCCTGATTCGATGATATGTCCCTTATCCAAGAAAAGCACATAATCAGCGACTTGATAGACAAAATTCATATCGTGACTGACCAAAATCATGGTTTGCCCATCCTTAGCCGCATTGGCAATGGATTTTTCCACTTCACCAACCAATTCTGGGTCCAAGGCTGATGTTGGTTCGTCCAGCAACAAGACATCAGGTTTCATGGCAAGTGCACGCGCCAAGCCAACCCGTTGTTTTTGCCCCCCTGATAATTGTTTGGGGTAATGGTTTTCACGGTCTGATAACCCAACCTTAGCCAGCTCTTCCTTGGCAATTTTGGTGGCTTGGTCATCAGGCATTTTCTTAACAATTTTAAGCCCTTCTTTGACGTTATCAAGTGCTGTGCGACGCTCAAAAAGGTTGAATTGTTGGAAAACCATCGCTAATTTGCGACGTAGGGTCAAGATTTCTTCTGTGCTAATCGTTTGAAAGTCAACCTTAAAATCATCGATTTGAATTGTGCCACTATCAGGCTTTTCTAGATAATTTAGGCTGCGTAAAAAGGTTGATTTTCCTGCTCCTGATGCTCCGACAATGGCAATCACCTCACCTTTTTGAATGGTGACATCAATACCATCTAAAACCTTTTGCCCTGCAAAAGTTTTGGTTAAATGACTGATTTTAATCATTAGCAATCACCTCTTGCGTTTCTAAACTGGTCTTAGGAGGCTCAATTGATAATTTCTTTTCAATAAGACGTCCTGTTTGTTCAATGATAATGCTGACTGCCCAGTAAACCAAAGCTACCGCAATATAGCGTTCAAAATAACGATAGTCCGAACCACCCAAGATTTGAGCTTGGGCAAACATTTCAATAATCCCAACGTTAAAAGCCAAAGATGTTTCTTTTGTCAAACCAATCAAGCTATTGATAAGGGTTGGTGTGGCAATCACGGCTGCATTAGGGATAATCACACGGCGGTAGACTTGAAGATTGGTCATCCCCAAACTCTTAGCCGCCTCAATTTCACCTGCATTAACCGCCTGAATGGCAGCACGAATGGTTTCGCTGGCATAGGCTGCATTATTTAAGGCAAAAGCCGTAATGGCAAAAACCGACGCTGGAATGGCATTGATATTCCAATCAAAACCGTACTTTTGATTTAAAAATTTCAAAAACAAGGGAATCCCATAATAACTCAACATCAATTGAACCAAGATAGGCGTCCCACGTAGGAAACTCACAACAACGGACTGAATGGGATACAAGATTTTGGTTTGATTGATTTTGACAATCGCAAAAAGCAAAGCGAGCAAAATACCAAAAACCGCACCGCCCAAGGTCAAGCCCAGCATGACTGGAACACGTTCAATGATAGATGGCATGGCATCAAAAACCGCACGCCAACTAAAGAGATGACCTTCTGGAATGTGTTCGAGTAAACGGTCATACCAAGATAAACCTGAAGCAAGTATCGTAAATGACATAACATTCTCCTTTCCATATCGTCATCAAAGCTTATCTTTTCTTAATGGATGAAAGCCTAGGTACTAATCAAGCCCTGACACATAGTCCCCACCAAAGTAAGTTTCGCTCAAGCTAGCCAAAGTCCCATCTTTTTTCAAAGTTTTAAGGCGTTTATTGACAAAGCTTTGGAGTTCTTTTCCTTCTTTGGTGTCCGCAAAGACAAGGTATTCTAAACCGTCTGTCTTGTCCCCAACTTGGTCGCTGAGTTTGGTCACCGTCACATCAAACCCTTGGTCCTTGGCAATGTACTCAGCTGAAATGGCATCGTATAAAATAAAGTCAATATTGCCATTTTCAACGCGTTGGACACGTGTGGTCACCCCAGTTGAGCTAGACACATAATTGATTTGAATAGGGGTTTTGTCAGGGTGATCAGTGTTCCATTTTTCAAGGATTTGCGCATAATTGGTTCCTGAAATGACTTCTGTGCTTTTACCTGATAAGTCGTCCAAACTGCTGTATTGTGTGCCTTTTTGACTGACAATAGCCGCATTTGAGCGAGAAATAGGGTTAGAGAACAGGTATTTTTGGGCACGTTGTTCATTGTAGTTAAAATCATTGGCCGCAATTTGGTAACGTCCCGCATCAATTCCTGTCAAAATGGAATCAAAAGGCGTTGTGACAAATTCGACTTGGTAGTCCTTTGAATCCTTGAAAATGGCCTTGACCACGTCAATATCGTAGCCTTTGTAGGTCTTTCCATCTTTGTAGGTAAAAGGAGCCGTATCAGAATCTGTTGCAACCTTAATCACCGTTTTACCGTCAGACTGGTTTTGTGATTGAGTTGAGCAAGCCGACAAAACGGCTAGGAAAATTAGGGCTAGGGTGCTTAACAGCGTAACAGATTTCTTTTTCATAAGGCGTCCTCTTTTCTTTTAATCTGTTACAGTCTATCAAACTTAGAGCAACTTTCCCAATACATATTTTTTATAGCACTGATAAGAAAAAACTATCAAAACCATAAGCACAAAAATTGACAAAAAAAGACCTGAAACAAGCGTCGCAGATCTCTTTGAGGATTATATAATCATCGCAACAGATGATAGAGGATCATTTAGCTGGGAACAAGGTTTGGTTCCACCACATATCTTAGAAAGTTTGTTTTTTGGCTTTACGTTCTGCACGTCCTTTGGCACGGTTAGCCGCACGACGCTCACGTTTACGTTTTTCTTCAACTTTCCATTGGATTTTTTTCTTATAACCCGGTTTGATTTTTTTCTTTTTCTTCTTAACCAAACCAATCATTTCAGTATCTAATTTTTGATACGATTTTTCACGATTGGCACGGCGGTCTCGGTCATAGGTGTCCTGGAATTCGCCATTTTTAAGGACTTTTGGCACAAAGGTAATTCCCATTTTTTCCAATTCACGAATATCTGAATCATCGCTTGGTTGGTAAAGGGTAATTGCAACGCCGCTTAGACCATTACGACCTGTACGCCCAACACGGTGCACAAAGAAGGACAAATCTTGCGGAATGGCATCATTGATAACATGACTAACCCCTTCAATATCAATACCACGCGCAGCCAAGTCAGTCGCCACCACATATTCATAAGCCATGTTTTTGATTTGGTTCATGGTACGCTTGCGTTCTCTTGGCGGAATGCCACCGTGGATTTTAGCCACTTTCAAACCATTTGATGCAAGATAGCTGTGCAACTCATCAACACGTTCCTTGGTATTGGCGAAAATCATCGCAATATAAGGACGAATGGCCTTGGTAATTGCCAAAATTTGCTCATTTTTAGCACGGCCCTTCGTTGAAATCAACCAGTTGTCAATGGTATCTGAAATCACCGTATGCGTTACGATTTTTTCCATCACAGGATTGGTCAAGTATTTCTTCAAAAATGGCTGTAATTTTTGCGGAATGGTCGCTGAAAAGACCAGAATTTGAACGTCTTTTGGCAAAGTCCCAGCAATCTTATCAACTGTATCCAAGAATCCCATGTCTAAGGTCATATCAGCCTCGTCGACAACAAAAGTGCGGGCCTTGTAGATTTTCAAATCGCCGGATTTAACCAAATCATAAATACGGCCTGGCGTTCCGATGACGATATGGGGTTGGCTGGTCTTGAGTCGCTCGATTTGTCTAGCCTTATCTGTCCCTCCAACATAGTTTGCCAAACGAACTGGTACCTCAGAATGCTTAGCAATTTGTTTAGCAGCTTGGTAAATTTGCGTGGCCAATTCACGGCTTGGAGCTGTAATAACTGCCTGAACGTCCTTACTTGTCGCATCTAATTGCTCAAAAATTGGCAATAAAAAGGTGTGGGTTTTCCCAGAACCTGTTTTTGATTCTCCCACCAAATCACGACCTGAGCGCACAACAGGAATTAACTTTTGTTGCACGGGTGTTGGGTTTTGAAAGGCTAATTCTTGAAGCGCCTCTCGAATAAAAGGTTTAAAATTAAAGTCGTTAAAAGACATTGCTACCTCGATTCTCCTTATTTCTTTTATCGTACATTCTTTTGGGCAAGCTGCTGAGCTATTCGCTCAAAAAGCACCGCCTCTATTTTCGTGAGTAAACACATGGACACCTTTTTATTATATCATTAAATGGCATATTAAGGCAAAATGACTCACTGGGATACAAAAAAGCCAAGAAAATATCTTGACTCAACTATTTTTAAAAGAGATAAAGGAAGGCTAGGGTGAGCAAGCTGCCGATAGCCCCAACGCTCCAAAGGAAGGCATCCACTCGCCATTCAGACCAGCGCTCCGCTTTTCCTGTCAATCCTCCCAATTCCAAATGGTGGTGGAAAGGCGTCATGCGGAAAATACGGCGACCTTCTCCATATTTTCGTTTGGTGTATTTGAAATAAGCCACTTGCAACATAACAGAGCTAGTTTCAAAGACATAGACAATACCGATAAGTAACAAAGTCCATTCTTGGCGAAGGGCAATGGAAATTGCTGCTAACATCGCTCCTAAAGCCAAACTTCCCACATCACCCATGAAAATTTTGGCTGGTTTGTGGTTAAAGACAAAGAAACCAAACAAAGCTCCAATCATGGTAATGATAATCAACAACACGTCAAATTGTTTTTGCACCACGGCAATCACACCGTAAGCTGCCAAACTAATGGCAACGGAAATAGAGGCCAAGCCATCAATACCATCAGTCAAATTAACCGCATTTGAAAAACCGACAATCCAAAAGAGAACAAAGAAAATGTAAAACCAACCAAGGTGAACATCAAACCCAAAGACATTCAGGTCATCGATACCACTTGAGCGAACGTGAACAAAATAGAAAATCAAACCACCGATGATTTGCAGGCTCATCTTTTGCCACGGAGTTAGTCCCTCATTGATTTGTCGAAAGATTTTGAGGAAATCATCAAGAAAACCGATAATTCCATAAATCAGAATGACCAGCAAAATCCCCGCCGTTCTCCACATGGCTGTACCAGATTCTTTTGCTACAAAAAAGCTAAAGAAGACAGTCACTAAAAGGGCAACGGTTAGAAAGACAGTTCCTCCCATAGTTGGAGTACCAGCTTTTGCCAAATGTTGCTTAACATCTTCGTGCATTTGCTGACCACCAATTTTTTTCAATTGGTAGAAACGAATGAAAGAAGGCATGGCAAGTATCGTTAAGACAAAGGATAGGATACCTGCGACAAAACTTAAAAACATCTTAATCTCCTAGAGTAATAGTAATTTTTTTAACACCTTTAATGTCGGTTTCTGAGGCGACACTTTGTTTGACGACCGTTCCAGAATCAGAGCCCTTAAACTTAATCTTGATACCTGACCAGTTCGAGAATTGTTCCACATTTTCTTTTGTCCAGCCGTACATATCAGGAACTTCTTTGAGGCTTCCTGTCCACAGTAAGATTTGTTCATTTTCAGACAAATTGCTGCCGACAGCTTTAGACATTTTCTTGATTTCGCTGCCAGTTCCCACAACAACTGGGTGAACAAGATTGTCACGGAGTTCTTGGGCGGTATCACCTGGGCTCTTGCCAATATAATCTTTGAGTTTATAAGTGGTTTCTGAGCTAGCACCTGTGACAGCTGTAGTCGTCAAGGTATCCTTCATCATCATGGCTCTTTCCAAAACAGGATTAACCACATCTTGCCAATAAAGGGCATTGAAGGCTTCTGACGGTTGTGGAAGGGTCACGTACATGATAAAATCAGGGTCTTCTGAAGGCACCATAGCAACAACAGAGTAGAGGTTGTCATTTGAGCCAGTCAAATACCCTCCACCTTCTTCAGCGGATGCTGCAATCTGAGCCGTTCCTGATTTAACCGCCACAGAATAATTCCCCACTTGGATAATTGGGCCACCAAGAGCTGCGCTATACAAGGTACCAAATTTCGGGTCTGTTCCGACGGTCACCATATAACCAAGTGTTTGATTGGCCGCATCTTCTGATACAGGATTTCCCACAACCTCAGTCGATGCCACACGGGCTGAATTATTATTTGGGTCATAAATTTGGCTGATGAATTTTGGCTCCAACATGACCCCATTGTTAGAAATCGCTGTGAAAGCACGTAACATTTGCACCTGTGTCACACCAATCCCTTGACCAAAGGCACTCATAGCAATTGTTACTTCATTGTCAGATGGTAAAATACCGCTATCCTCGTTGAGCATTCCAAAGCGAGTTGGGTAACCAAATCTAAAGCGATTAAGATAAGTCAACCATTTGTCATTGCCCATTTTTTGTTCAAGACTAGTCACCGCAACGTTACTTGACCAAGCGAACCCTTGTGCATAGGTCAAGTATTGTACTGATGTATTTCCTTCATTGACGTTCCAGTCGTTGATAGTCGTATCGGCAATGGTAATCCCGTTGATGGTTGAAATCACTTCATTTGGTGAAAAGACCCCTTCATCAATGGCAGATGCCAAAGTCATTACTTTTATGGTTGAACCTGGCTCATAGTAGTTTTGATATAGGAGGTTGTTCCACGTTTTGAGGTTATCCACATTGTAGCCTTCAAGCGTTTGGGCATTGTAAGTTGGGCGTTGCGTTGTCGCTAAAATTTCACCTGTCTTGGCATTGACAACGGTTGCACTAGCATATTTCCCTTTGGCGTGTTCTTGGAAAATATCCATTTGCGATTCCAAATAAGATTGCAATGGCTCCGATAAAGTAGTATAAACGTCTTTCCCGTCAACCGCTTTTTTCACTTCTTTTTCCGTACCAAGAAGGAGGTTACCGTTTTTGTCTTTTTGGTAAATCACACTACCATCTGTCCCTGACAAAATGTTATTTAACGAAGCTTCAATACCAGACGTACCCACCAAACTAGAGGTTTTTCCGTCTTTATTTTCTTTTAATTGGGTCAAACCAATAAATTGAGAGGCAAAAACACCGTTTGGATAGAGGCGACCTGGCGTTGAATCAAAACCAATTCCCTTGATACCAGCTTCTTCCATGGCTTGAGCAATGGCTGACTTCTTGCTGTAAGTCAGGCCTGAGCCTGAACTACCAAAAGATACCTGGAACAAGCCTTTTTGGTTTAATTGTTCTAAGATTTTATCTTTATCAATGCCTAACTGCTCATTTAAAATCTCAGCTACCTTGTTGTACTGCGATTTTTTTACATAGAGCTTTTCACCTGTTGAAGACACATAAGATTTTGAAATAATCGCATAAACGCTATAAGTCGTTGAATCCTCAGCTAAGGCAACACCGTTGCGGTCATAAATGGTCCCACGCTTGGCTTGAACCGTGACTTCTTGCTGATAGACCTCAGAAGCTTCCTTGGATAAATTATGCCCAAACCGTGTGTCTGCTCCGATAATGATGGCGAAATTAATGATAAATATAAAAAAGAGAAAGATGGCCAGAAGCATCAGATTCTGCCCAACGTGCTCTCGATTTTTATTAGGCGTTCGTCTATCTCTTAGCACATAGCCTAAAAAACGATTTTTTAAGTTTCTCATAGACTACTCCACCTGCTTAATGTTATTTTGTTGGCTACTTAAACCTTCTTGCCCAGCAATTTTTTGAATGCGGTCGCGACTGGTCAATTCATTCACTTCCTGCTTGGCGTTGTTGTACTCCGTTTGAACATCACTAATCTGGCTGTTGAGATTGGTGATTTCCTGCTGCACTTCTAAATTGCGACTTTGTAGGTAAACAATACTAATCGCCATGATAATCGCAGTCAGGATAACAGTCCCGTAAAAGACTTTTTCGATGCGATTGAAGGTTCTCATTCGCTTTCTTAGAGCATTGGAGATCGCTATATTTCGATTATTGTTCGTCATGATTTTTGTGAACCTTTCTAGCCACTCTTAGTTTGGCTGAATGGGAGCGGTTGTTAGCTTGTAATTCTTCCTCACTTGGCAGGATTGGTTTGCGATTTACCAAAGCCAAAGTGGGCTGCATATCCTCAGGAATAAAAGGCAATCCTTTGGGAACTTCCACCGTTGAGGCTTCTTTGAACAATTGTTTGGTCAAGCGGTCCTCTAGCGAATGGAAGGTAATCACAGATATCCGACCGTCAACAGCCAACAAATCAATCGCTTGTTGAATGGATTCATCCGCCGCGCCTAGCTCGTCGTTTACTTCGATACGAATGGCTTGGAAAATTTGTTTGGCAGGATGTCCTTTTTTCTTCAATGCCTTAGCTGGTTTGGCTGACTTGATAATCTCTGCCAATTCAGTCGTTGTTTCAATCGGCTTCACTTGCCTTGCTTGCTCAATCTTACGGGCAATTTGTTTTGAAAATTTGTCTTCGCCATACTTAAAAAAAATACGAACTAAATCATGATAATCATAGGTATTGACCACATCATAAGCTGAGAGGTCTTGATCACGATTCATACGCATATCGAGCGGAGCATCTTTTTTATAAGAAAATCCACGTTGGCGTTCATCAAGCTGAGGGCTAGATACCCCTAAATCATATAAAATCCCATCAATTTCACTAACACCATGAGCGGCCAGCTGAGATTTTAAATGCCTAAAGTTGTCCTTGATGAAAGTCACTTGTCCTTTGTCAATATATGGTTTTAAACGAATGTGTGCATTATCAATAGCCGTTTGGTCTTGGTCAAACGCATAGAGGTGCCCTTTGGGACCTAGTTTTGAAAGCAAGTATTCACTATGTCCAGCACCACCCAGCGTGGCATCTACATAGATACCATCTGGCTTGACATCAAGCATATCAACGGTTTCGTGTAGAAGTACTGTTATATGATGAAAATCTTTTGTCATACCTTCCATTATAGCATAAAAAATGAAATGTCGATATAACAAGTTCCACCCTCGGGTATCCAACTGATGGGACAAACAAATAAGAGAAAACCAAACTGGCTTTCTCTTATTTCTTTCATTGTCTGATTTGCCCTTGACCGTTGATATAAAATTTGGTGCTGGTTAGGGCTTCTAGTCCCATTGGACCACGCGCATGCATTTTTTGGGTTGAAATACCAATTTCTGCTCCCAAGCCAAAGACAAAGCCATCAGTGAAACGGGTTGATGCATTGACATAAACGGCAGCTGCATCAACTTCGTCTTGGAAACGTTCCGCGTGCTCAAGGTCTTTTGTGATAATGGCTTCTGAGTGATGCGTCGTGTAGCGATTAACCCAATCAATGGCCTCATCAAGCGAGCCCACAACCTTGACAGACATCACATAATCCAAGAATTCTGTGGCATAGTCCTCTTCTGAAGCGGCTTCTGCATTTTGGAAAATGGCTAGTGCTTTGTCGTCAGCTCGGAAGGTCACAGGATGCACTTTGGCAATTTCCCTTTCCAATTGCGGCAAGAATTGATCGGCCACGGCTTCATGAACCAACAGACTTTCAGCGGCATTGCACACGCTTGGACGCTGGGTTTTCGCATTGATGACAATCTTAGTCGCCATATCAAGATCTGCCCAATCATCCACGTAAATGTGGACATTCCCGACACCTGTTTCAATGACAGGCACTTTTGATTTTTCCTTAACCGTTTGAATGAGGCGAGCCCCTCCACGTGGAATAAGCACGTCAATATAATCGATAGCCTGCATCAATTCCTCCGCAACAGCGTGACTGGTATCCTCAACCAACTGAACAGCATTAGCATCCACACCTGCTTGCGCTAGCGCTTTACGGATAACCGTCACAAGTGCTGTATTCGAATGAATGGCATCACGTCCACCGCGTAAAATAATGGCATTGCTGGTTTTAAAAGCTAGGCTAAACGCATCCACCGAAACATTTGGACGACTTTCAAAAATCATCGCAATGACGCCCAAAGGCACGCGTTTTTGAACGATTTTCAAGCCATCAAGATTGGTGTAGCCACGGACCACCTGACCAATTGGGTCGGGTAGGTCAGCCACCTGACGAACCCCTTCAACAATCCCTTCAATGCGTTTGGCATCCAGACGCAGACGGTCAACCATGACTGGCGAAATGCCATTGTCCTTGGCTTTGGCAACATCACGAGCATTTTCAGCCAAAATAGCATCCGTTTCTGCTAACAAGGCATCTGCCACCTGACCCAAAATCTGATTTTTTTGCGCCGTACCAAGTTTTGCCAAACTTTGGCTAGCTACCTTTGCTTGTTTTCCCAATTCATCAATGTATCCCATCAAGCTCCTCCTTTACTTGACTTGTGAAAACCAGGTTCCTATCTGAGCCCCTTCTAGAACTTTCAAAATATCACGCGGATTTTCACCATTCATTAAAATCATTTGACTGTTTGCATCAAAAATCATTTGCGCACTCTTAATCTTGCTGAGCATTCCACCTGTTCCAAAACGGCTACCTGCACCACCTGCAGATTTGATAATCTCATCCGTGATTTCTGTCACTTGCTTACGAAGTTGTGCGTCATCATAGATATTTGGGTTTTTGTCGTACAAGCCGTCAATGTCTGACAACATAATCAACAAATCAGCCGTTGTCACCTTAGCAACTATAGCTGATAGACGGTCATTATCCCCAAATTTTGTTGTATGGTCCATCTCGTCCACACTGATGGCATCATTTTCATTCACAATCGGCACAATGCCCATGCTTAACAGCGTTTCAAAAGCATTGGTGAAATTCGCCAAACTTTCAGGATATTCCACCACATCACGCGTAATCAAGAGCTGACTCACTTTAGTCTGATAGTGTGCAAAAATCTGTGAATACAGACTCATCATCGCGACCTGACCAACACTTGATACAGCTTGTTGGCGAGCAATTTCCGTCGGTCGTTTGTCCATGTTTAACACATTTAGTCCAAAGCCCATGGCACCTGATGACACCAAAATCACATCTTTGCCCTTGTTCATCAAGCTTGAAATCACAAAGGCCAACTGGTCAAGCTTTTCCAGATTGATTTTGCCATTTGGCATGACAAGTGAACTTGTCCCAATTTTTATCACAATTCGATTAACAGTTTCAAAATTTCGTTTCATATGCCTTATTATACACTAAAAAAACAGTCCGAGGAACTGTTTTTTTCAGACGATAATACAAATCCGCTTAGAATATTACAAAAATGACGATTGGTTAGAGAGGGGGTCCCAAAAGAGGCGATAAATTATGAATTGATTAATGATACCTATAGCCAGTAAGAAAAGTGTCACGAGGCTATTTGCTAGAAACACATTGTTTAACAGTTGTCCGAGGTAAAGCGTAGCAACAAACACAAGCATTCCCACAATCAGCGTCACAAAAACACTCACCATGGTCAGCCATTGCCCATAACGTCGGTTAAATAATTGCGTCACGTCCTGCCATTTTAAGTCTAACAGACGCACATCTCTTCGATAAAACCACTGTCCTTGTAGGAAAATGACTGCAAGCATTCTCACCAAAAAGGCAAGCGTCAAAACAAGAGGCAATTTCAAGACAAAAAAGGAAATGAGCACGAAACCACCCTTCAATGATTTCTTGACCCATTCCCTCATGATTTATCGCATTTAACCTTATGTCTATCTTAAAAAGATTCGTAAAGGCTCACAGCGTTGTCCACAGTAAAGCCATATTCTTCAAAAATCTTAGCACCTGGTGCTGATGCTCCCCAAGTATCGATAGTCAATGTTTTTCCGTTAAGACCAACATATTTGCCCCAACCAAAGCTTGAGCCAGCTTCGATTGCCAAACGTTTTGTAACAGCGGCTGGAAGAATGCTTTCTTTGTAAGCAGCATCTTGTTCGTCAAAGAGATTTTGTGCTGGCATTGAAACCACGCGCACATGAACCCCTTTGTCTGCCAAAGCAGCTTGCGCATCAAGCGCCAATTTCACTTCTGAACCTGTTGCGATAAGAATACCATCAAGGTCACCTTTTGCTTCAGAAATGATGTAAGCTCCCTTGTTGACACCTTTTTCAGCCATTTCCTTAGTGCCTTCAAGGACAGGAAGGTTTTGACGTGTCAAGACAAGCATTGTTGGACGGTCTGTTTCTGCCAAAGCACGTTTCCAAGCAGCGTTAGTTTCATTACCATCAGCTGGACGGATAACGTTCAAGTTTGGCATTGATCGGACACTTGCCAATTGTTCAACGGGCTCGTGTGTTGGACCATCTTCACCAACCGCAATAGAATCGTGAGTCATCACGTAGATGGTTGGCAATTGTTGAAGAGCTGCCATGCGGACGGCTGGAAGCAAGTAGTTTGAAAAGACGAAGAATGTTCCGCCATAAACACGTGTTCCACCGTGCAAGGCAATCCCGTTCATAGCAGCAGCCATGGCAAATTCACGAACCCCAAACCAGATGTTGCGACCGATGTAATTATCAGGTTGGAAATCTGTTTCCTTAGCAACCATGGTATTGTTTGAAGCCGAGAGGTCAGCTGAACCACCCCAGAATGATGGCACTTGGGCAGAAATTTGTTGGATTGCTTGTTGGCTAGACACACGGCTAGCTTGGTTAGAATCCAAGTTAAAGGCTTTAAGATCAACGTTTACAGGTTGGTTGGCAAAGGCTTTTTTGTATTCAGCTGCTAATTCTGGATAAGCCATTTCGTATTCACGGAATTTGGTTTGCCAAGCATTTTCAGCAGCTTCTCCGCGGAATTTAATACCAACTTCAAAGCGTTTTGCGACTTCTTCAGGAACGGTGAATTCAGGGTAATCCCAGCCGTAAGCTTTTTTAGCGTAAGCAATACCTTCAGCGCCAAGCGGAGCGCCGTGAACAGCTGATGTCCCTTGTTTTTCAGCACCGTAACCGATGATGGTTTTCACTTCAATGATAGATGGTTTTTCAGTTTCAGCTTTTGCATCTGCCAAGGCTTTAGCAATAGCTTCCAAATCGTTACCATCTTTCACCAAGATATGTTGCCAACCAAAAGCTTCAAATTTTTCTTTGATGTCTTCTGTGAAGGCTTTTGACGTTGAACCATCTAGCGAAATGTCATTTGAATCGTAAAGAAGGATCAATTTGCCTAGTTTCAAATGCCCAGCAAGGCTAGCAGCTTCTTGGCTGACCCCTTCCATAAGACACCCATCACCATTTAATGCGTATGTATAATGATCAACGATATTAAATCCTGGTTTGTTAAATTTAGCGGCTAAATGCACTTCTGCCATAGCCATTCCGACAGCATTTGCAATCCCTTGTCCAAGAGGTCCAGTCGTTGCTTCAACACCATCTGTATGGTTGACTTCTGGGTGACCTGGTGTTTTTGAGCCCCACTGACGGAAGTTTTTCAAGTCATCCATGCTAACCTTGTAGCCTGATAGATGAAGAAGACTATATAAAAGGGCAGAACCATGTCCTGCAGAGAGCACAAAACGATCGCGGTTAGACCAAGAACGGCTAGTCTTTGGATTAACATTCATTACATGATTCCAAAGGACATAAGCCATCGGAGCAGCTCCCATTGGAAGGCCTGGGTGACCTGAATTAGCTGCTTGAATAGCATCAATCGAAAGCGTACGGACAGTGTTGACTGCCAACTGATCAATAGCATCAAATGTCATGAGTGAAACCTTTCTTTTTTAAGGACTTAAACTATAATTGTTCGGATTCTATTATATCATATCTCTTGAAAATTTTTAACTAGTAGTCTTAAAAAGCTCAGTTATTTCAAAATAACCAAGCTTCCTTTTTATGAATTTGGGTCGTCAAGGCTTCTGCCGTGCAAGCCACGTTCACGTTGCAATTGACGGAGTTTTTCAGGTGTCACGTCGTTTCCTTCCTCGTCAACTAATTTGATACCAGCGATATGGTGAAGGAGTGAGCGGCGGTAACCTTCGATGTATTCTTTACGCAATTCAGCTTGTTCAACTTTTTCTTCACCAGTCAAACCAACTGTTTTTTTCTTGCGTGCGAGTTCATTGATACGTTCAATTTTCTTTTCAAGCATGAGTTCATTCCCAAACGTATCCTGCTAGAAAGATACGTTTTCCTTTCTATTTTGATATCTTAGCTATTTCAAGATAGCAGTAAAATCTACTCAATGAGTAGATTTTACTAGCTTATTTCGTGTTTAATTTGTTAAAGGCAGCCACGCGGCTAGCTTTAGAGCTTAATTGCGATAAAATAGCTAGACGATTATTTTTAACAGCTTTATTATCCACCATAACCATGGTATTGTCAAAGAATTTGTCAATAACTGGGCTCAAAGCAAAGAGTTGTGCCAATTTGTCGCTAGCTGTACCTGACAAGGTCAAGTCTTGTGTGGCCTTGTCCAAGGCTTTTTCATCATCATTTTCAAACAAGCTAGCGGCAACGCTCACACCTGTTGGAGCTTTTTCAGCTAGGTTAAAGACGCGTGATAAGCTTTCTACTGCTGCTTTGTAGCCTTCTGTTTGACTAGCTGCCACCAAAGCATCTACTGTTTCAAGCATTTCAGGCACGATAAGATTAGTGCTTGCTAACACAGCTTCACGAATGTCTTTTGGTGTTTTAGCTGGCATCATTTTTTCCACACGCGCACGGATAAAGTCCATCACTTCTGCTTTGTGCTCGTATGTCAAGCTATCAAATGACAAGGCATAAAGGTCGTCGAGCAATTCATCCATTGGGATAGTTAATCCAAAAACATCCATAATACGCACCACACCTGCTGTTGCACGACGTAGGGCATATGGATCATTTGAACCTGATGGAATCAAGCCAACTGAGAAGAATGACAAGATAGTATCCAATTTATCAGCAAGGGCTAATAGAGCACCTACTTTAGTTTCTGGAAGATCACCATCAGCAGCATTTGGCAAATAATGTTCGCGAATTGCTGTGGCTACGCCTGGTTCTTCGCCTGCAAGAAGGGCATATTTTTCACCCATAATCCCTTGCAATTCATCAAACTCACCGACCATACCTGTCAATAGGTCGAATTTGTAGATTTCAGCTGCACGGGCAAGGGCTGCTTTTTCAGTTTCAGTAGCGCCAGCTTTTTCAGCAAGGTAAGCGGCAATCACTTTGCTGCGTTTCATGTGTTCTGAAAGCGAACCGATTTTTTCGTGGAAAGTCACGTTATCTAGTTTTGCGACAAGGTCCGCAATCTTAAGTTTTTGGTCTTCACGCCAGAAGAATTCACCATCTTCCAAACGCGCCACAAGCACTTTTTCATTTCCTTTGATGACATTGTCAAGGTATTGGTCATTACCATTACGCACGGAAATGAAGTTTGGCATCAACTTGCCGTCTTGGTCACGAACAACAAAGTAACGTTGGTGGTTTTTCATTGATGTAACAAGCACTTCTTCTGGAACGTCAAGGTATTTAGTGTCAAAACTTCCCATAAAGGCAGTTGGGTATTCGACCAAGTTCAAAACTTCGTTAAGCAAGTCGTCATCAATTTCCACTTGTACATTTTGGGCTTTTTCAATGGCTTTGATTTGGTTAACAATCATGTCTTGGCGTTCTTTGGCATCTGCAATGACAAAGACTTGACGCAAATCATCTTCATAAGAATCTGCATTTGCGATTTCAACTTCATGACCAAGGAAACGATGTCCACGGCTCACACGACCTGAATGAATATCCAAGAAATCAAGGTCAAGGTCTTCATCGTCTAATAGAACAGTCAATGTATGAACGGGACGAATGTATTCAAAGGTATTGTTTGCCCAGTGCATATTAACTGGGAAAGTCATAGCAGCTAGGATTTCTGGCAAATCTTTCAATACTTCTTTGGCAGATTTTCCAGCTTCGTGTTTGGTAACGTAAACGTATTCTTCACCTTTCACTTCGCGGAATTCAATATCGTCTGTGGTCAAACCTTTTCCACGCACAAATCCTTGAGCAGCTTTGGTGAACTGACCATCAGCATCCAAGGCGATTTTTTTAGAAGGCCCTTTGAAATCTTCTGTCAAATCAGTTTGTGCATCCGCTAAACCAGTCACACGAACCGCCAAACGACGTGGAGTTGAGAAGGTTTGGATGCTATCAAATGCCAAACGTTTGTCGTTCAAAAAGGCTGCCATACGTTTACCCAATTGTTTTTCACTTGGTGTCACGACATAAGCTGGCAATTCTTCTAAACCAAGTTCTACAAGTAAATTTTTAGTCATTATTCAGCATCCTCCTTCAATAATTGTTCACGTGTGGCTTCATCAAGAAGTGGGTAACCAAGGCGTTTGCGTTCTGCCACAAAGGTTTTAGCGACTTCACGCGCCAAATTACGAATGCGGGCAATGTAGCCAGCACGCTCTGTTACTGAAACCGCACCACGAGCATCCAGCAAATTAAAGGTATGTGAGCATTTCAAAACATAGTCATACGCTGGGTGTACCAAGTGCTTTGCCAAGCAACGTTTAGCTTCTTTTTCGTATTTTTCAAAGTTTTCAAGAAGCATGTCTTGATCTGAAATTTCAAATGAATATTTTGAATGTTCAAATTCAGGTTGTAAGAAAATTTCCCCGTATTTAACACCTGGAGCCCATTCAATATCATAGACAGAATCCACTTCTTGGATGTATGATGCCAAACGTTCCAAACCATAAGTCACTTCTGATGTCACAGGGCCTGTTTGCAAACCACCAACTTGTTGGAAATAAGTGAACTGAGTGATTTCCATACCGTCAAGCCAAACTTCCCAACCAAGACCAGCAGAACCCGTTGATGGGTTTTCCCAGTTGTCCTCAACAAAACGAATATCGTGTTCAAGTGGGTTGATGCCCAATTTTTCCAAAGATTGCAAGTACAATTCTTGAATATTGCTTGGGCTTGGTTTCATAACCACTTGGAATTGGTGGTGTTGGTAAAGACGGTTTGGGTTTTCCCCGTAACGTCCATCGGCAGGACGACGTGATGGTTCCACATAAGCTGCGTTCCATGGTTCTGGACCGATTGCACGAAGGAAGGTATAAGGGCTCATCGTACCCGCACCTTTTTCATTGTCATATGCTTGCATGAGCATGCAACCTTGGTCATTCCAAAATTGTTGCAAGGTTAGAATAATTTCTTGAAATGTTAACTTTTTCGCCATCATCTTCTCCTTAAACATTATTTCTGGTGACGCATCACAAGTGCATTTTAGCCAAAGAAAAAACCGCTAAAACACTCCCATGATACCTCATAAGGGGCGTTTAAACGCGGTTCCACCCTATTTTATTACTTCATTTTATCTGTGTCTAAACTTAGCCTTAGCTAAGCGAAAGCGCCAGTTACTCACAGCATTGTCATCCGACTCCCACCAACTCGGACTCGCTAGGGAAACGCCATAAGACCCTCTCTCTTTAGACAGTATTTTAGCACAAAAGCAAATCCCTGTCTAGGTAAAAATACTAGACAGGGAAAAAGTAGGTCACTAAATGATCTACTCTTCCCAAGCTTTTCTTCCGCCGAGGTAAGTGGCTTGTAGGTTCAAGTCTTTGTCTAGGACGATAAAGTCGGCGTGATGGCCTTTTTTGATTTGGCCACATTCGTTATCAAGTCCTACGGAAATGGCTGGGATTAAGGTTGCCATGCGAATAGCTTCGGCTTTAGACACCAAGCCCCAGTCCACAACGTGTTGCACGGCATCTTTTAGTTGGAGAATAGACCCTGCCAAGGCGCCATTTGATTTGAGGCGTGCGGTTCCTTTTTCGACAATAACAGGAAATTCACCCAACATATAATCCCCGTCTTTTAATCCGCCAGCGCTCATGCAGTCGGTAATCAAAGCCACGTGGTCAGGGCCTTTTTGGTGGAGCAACATATCACAAGCTGATGGGTGAACATGGTGCCCATCGCAAATCAATTCGGCATAGGTATTTGGCATTTCGTAAACGGCACCAACCATACCAGGCTCACGGTGATTGAGTCCTCGCATACCATTGTAGGCGTGCACCCAAACAGAAGCACCAGCTTCAACAGCTTTGATGGCTTGGTCAAAGGTCGCATCAGAATGTCCTAAAGCCACGGTCACACCTTTGTCAGTCGCATAGTTGATAAAGTCCTCAACGTCCTCACGTTCAGGCGCTAGAGCAATCTTACGCAAAAAGCCCTTAGAACTAGCCAACCATTGGTCTAACTCGCTAATAGAAGGATTACGCATATAAGAAGGGTTTTGGGCACCTTTGTATTTTTCAGTAAAGTAAGGGCCTTCGAAAAAGAGGCCTTTGATACGGGCACCGCTTTCTTGCCCTGCAAAAGCTGCTGTTGTTTGGCAAATAGCATTCAAAGTTTCAAATGATGCGGTCAAACCTGTTGGTAAAAAGCTGGTCACACCAGCTCCCAAAAGGGCACGGCTCATTGTTTCTAGTGATTCTTGGCTATTGTCCATCACATCGGCGCCCGCAAAACCATGAATATGCGTGTCCACTAGACCAGGCGCAATGCTATAACCTGTCCAATCCACAATAGTCGTATTTTCTGGCACGCTTTCTTGCCAATCTCCAAAACGATCGCCTTCGATCGCCAGGTAACCACTCGGTTTCACTTGATAAGGGTAATAAAATGCATCTGCTTTGATATAGGTTGTCATGTTGAATACCTCCGTCACTTTCTATTATAAACAAAAGTCCTTTTTTTGTAAATGGTATATACCAAAAAATCCTGTACAAAAAAACTTTTAAACCCAAGGTCTAAAAGCCGTTTAATCTTATATTTGTTGCTGAATCACTTTTTCCACTAGGTTGAGCGCGTGATCGGTGATGCGAGTACACGGCGAAATCAAATCAATAAAATTGATCCCAGCCAAAGGCGTGCATTCGCCAATGTTCATGCGCTGGATATGATTTTTACGAATCTGACGAGCTGACTGAGCCAATTCGCGGTGGCGTTCGACAACTTCCCCTGCCAAGACCGTGTCATTGTCAATAATCACCTTGAGGGCATCAAGGACCATGCGGTGCGTGTTGCTATAAAGTTGGTTAACTTCCTTTATCGCAGCTGGCGAAAAGAGAACGCCTTTAGACTGGTTGTAAGTCATCAAATGAACCAAGTTCACGCTGTGGTCGCCAATTCGCTCCAAATCGCGCGTGGCATCCAAAAGGCTAGAAAGCACTTCTCCCTCATGCTGAGTCAAGGATTCACTCGACAATTCAACCAAATACTTCGTCAATTCCTCGTCCACACGATTGACGGTGTCTTCTAGAAGTTCCGTTTTCTCAGCGTAGCTGTTGTCAGCTGTATCAAAAAAGAGAAAGGCAGCTTCAAAACTCTGTGTCGCATAAGCGCCCAAGTGAATCAACTCTTTCTTGGCATTTCCAAGGGCAATAGCTGGCGCTTGTTTCAACAAAAGGCGGTCAAGGTAAACCGTTTCGTATGGCACCACCTCATCATCTCCTGGGATGAGTTTAGTAACCAGATAAGCCAAGGTTCCAATGAAAGGAAAGAGCAAAACGGTATTGGTGATATTGAAGGTTCCATGGGCAAAAGCAATTGTCATAGCGTGCGTCAAATGCAACTCTCCTTGCAGCCACTCCATAAAATATATAAATGGCGAAAGCACAATCATAAACAAGATGGTTCCAATGACGTTAAACAAGACATGGGCACCAGCAACACGTTTGGCAGACACATTAGCTCCCAGAGCTGCTAGAACTGCGGTGATACAGGTTCCGATATTGCTTCCCAAAAGAATCGGAATAACCCCATGCAAATCGATTAAATTACCCGTGTACAGGCTCTGCAAAATCCCAATAATGGCTGCTGAAGATTGAATAATCATAGTCAAAACCGTTCCAATCACCACTCCCATAATCGGTCTATCCCCAAGTGTCGTCAGGTAATCCTGAAAGGCTGGAATGGATTTGAGAGGCTCCATAGCACCACTCATAATATTGAAGGCAAAGAAGATACCACCAACCCCGAAAATAATCCGACCAAGATTGTTCAAGGTCCGATTTGAAGTGAAAAAGAGCAGGGCCGAACCGACAAAAATCATTGGCAGGCCATAATCACCTAAATTAAATCCGATCAAAAAAGAAGTGATGGTTGTTCCAATATTTGCTCCCATGATAATACCAATGGCTTGTCTTAGGGTCAACAGTCCCGCCGACACCAAGCTAACAGTAATTACCGTCACCCCTGAACTAGACTGGATAAGCGCTGACATGGCGATTCCCACAAGAACGCCTAAAAAGGGATTACTGGTGTATTTGTCAATGTAATAACGCAAACGGTCACCAGCTGATTGTTGGAGAGCATCTCCCATATACTTGATGCTAAATAGGAAAAGCCCCAAACCACCAAAAAAACTAAAAGCAATCTCTTGCCAATTTATTGACACAGTGTTATCCTCAAATATTATATTTTTTTTCGTAAAAAAGACGATATGTCCATTGTAATGTATTCCAGACAAACAGACAATACTTTACTGTATTTTTACACGTTTGTAAAAAAAACTGATTTTTCTAACAACTCGTTTTTCTAAAAGAAACCTTAAAAAGTTAGAGGATTTTTTTAAAAAGGGAATCCCTGTCTATTTCTGTGGTATAATGATATAAAATGGTCTGTTTATGACAGACGTTTTAGCGTGTTAGCTTAGTAAGATAACAGCATATTTTATTATTAAATTCTCAAAGGAGTTGTCATGAAACGCTCAAAAAGTGAAGTCACTTATCTTATTCTTAGTATCATTTTAGTTGCTCTTGCGGCTGGTATTTACTTAATTTTCGGCAATAGCCAGACCAAAGCGTCAAGCACAGAACCAACAAGCTCTTCTGTTGCCTCTTCTTCAACAACCAGCGAAGAAGAATTGGAAGAAAAAGCAAAAGCTTCTCTAGCCGAAGCCCAAGACAAACGCACATCAGAAGCGATTACCAATGCTCAAGCTGCGATTAACAAATTGTCTGACGAAGCTAAGAAAACCGATTTGCAATCACAATTGGACGCTATTTCAGCTGAAATCAACAATGAAAGCAATGCCGAAAGTGCCGTTGCAGCTGCCGAAGCAGAACAAACCTCTGCTAATGTCACTGCCGCACAAGATGCTGTTGACACCGTAACTAATCAAGATGTTAAAGACCAATTGCAAACGCGTATCGATGCTGTTGCCAATGCTATCTCTGCTCGTTCAGCAAGTGTTGCAACACAAACAACACCAAGCTCAGCGACGACAACACACGCTTCAACGGCTGACGATACAACAACTTACAACAACAATTACAGCAGCAGTCAAACCTACGGTTACAATACCTACTCAGATTCTACTGCGACAAGCAGCAGCCAAACTTACTACGGCTACTAAAATGCACATGACAAAAGGTCTAGGAGTTAAACTCCTAGACCTTTTAATGGGTTTCATATCCTAGTAACAAACCGCCTCTTTCACTGTAAAAACTACATAAACCAGAAGCATTGACAAATTGGATATCTGCTTTTGGAAACAAATCACGAAGCTTGTCACGCAATTGTTGGCAGGCTTTTTCATTGCCTGCGTGGGTAATCATGACCTTGCCTCCTTGGTAACCAGCTGCCAGCATCTCGTTAACAGTGGCCTGAATGGCTTTTTTCTGACCTCTTGCCTTGTGCAACAAATCAAGCGTTCCTTCGGGGCTGGCTTGCCCAACCATGCGGATATTGAGCAAACCGACAACCTTACCGACCAATTTATTCAAACGGCCGTTATTGACCAGATTATCCACACGTTCTAGGATGAAAAGTAGTCTTGTTTTGGCTTGGTAACGTTCGATTGCCTCGAGCACTTGATCAAAAGAAAGTCCTGATAAAATCAAACGTTTTAACTCCAAGACCAGCAAATCGATTTCACCACCAGCTGACAAGGAATCAATCACATGGATATTGACGTTGGGATGCTCTTCTAATAACATTTGCTTGGCAATCTGAGCACTATTGTGACTACCTGATAAAGCCCCTGTAATGGTGATAACAATGATATTATCAGCACCTTGGTAAGCTCGTAAGAAAGCATCTGGGCTAGGACAGCTCGACTTTGACGGCACGGATCTTTCATATAAGGTGTCCATCATAGCCTCAACATCCAAGCCTTCATCGTCTACAAAAAGTTCTGAACCAATTTGTAAGGTCAAGGGGACATTTTGAAAGGCTAAATCTTTTTCGGGTACACCAATGTCCTTAAAATCACAACCCGAATCTGTCACAATTTTCCAACTCATCTCTATTTCCTCGTTTCCTTGCATCATATACTTTGATTACCAAAGTATTTCTTTCTCAATTATATCATTAAAAGCTTACGAAAACTATAAAAAGCTCGTGTTCTTAAAAAAGTCTTGCTCCACAAAAACTTTGGAACAAGACTTTGCTGTTAATCTTTTAAAACGTAATCGTAAATAGCTTTGGCAACACCTGCTTGGTCGTTTACCGTGGTTTGGTAACGGCAGATTTCTTTGACCTCATCAGTCGCATTGCCCATGGCAACACTATGAGTAGCAAATTGCAACATTTCCAAATCATTTGCCGCATCGCCAATCGCCATGACATCATCAGGGCTAAAGCCTAGTTTTTCTGACAAAGCTTTTAAGGCCGTCGCCTTGGTGTAGCCTTTTGGCATGGCTTCAAAGATATAAGGCTGGCTACGTACCACGCTAAAATCTGCTGCCAAATCCACTTCCTTGGCTGCTTGGAAAGGAGTTAAAACAGGTGCTTTTGCCATGTACATGGCTTGGAAAATGATTTCTGAGCTGTCTTTGATTGCCTCAAGGCTGATGGCTTTGGCTGTGTCAAAGACCAAGCCAGCGTCGTACTGCACCAATTCTGGGACGACATCACCGACAGCATAATAATGCTTTTCACCTGTCAAGGTCAAGCAAACCTCTGGAAAATCACGCACAGCCGCTTGCAATTGGTCCAGCTCCTCATTGGTGATTTGGGCATAACTCATCAATTCCCAATTCTTTGTGTTGTAAATGCTGCAGCCATTGTTCATGATGATGTATTCTTCATCAGTCAGCCCCAATTGTTCAAAATAAGGCACAATGCCAGATTTTGGGCGTCCTGTGCAGAGCACGATTTTTACGCCTGCTTGTGCTGCCGCTTGAATGGCTGAGATGTTTTCTTTGGGAATTTTTTTCTCTGAATTTAGCAAAGTGCCGTCTAAATCAATTGCGATGAGTTTAATCATGTGATGTCACCTTTCCTTTTATTTTTGGTAAATGCCATTGACGTTTGTAACCTATCATGCGAAGAATAACCAAGACCAGCACCAGGGCATAGTAGCCCGTGTCACTTGTCACAATGCCAAAATAAAGAACAAATGCCGCTAAAATAGACCAGCCCGCATAGACCTCACTACGCAAGATACCAGGTTTTCGCCCTGCTAAGACATCTCGGACCACACCGCCACCAGCTCCTGTTAGAACTGCTGCGACAATCACCGCGCTTAAAGGCTGCTGCAATTTCATGGCATACATGGCACCTTGGACGCTAAAAGAGGCTAAACCAATCGCATCTGTCAAGACTTCTGCTTTTAGCCAACCCTTTGTCACAACATTCGGAAACAACATAATCAGCAACATAGCCGCCAAAGCAAAATAAAACGCATCCCCTTGCGACCACAGCGTTCCAATTGGCAAGCCAATCAGCAAATTGCGGATAGCACCACCGCCAAAAGCCGTGACAAAGCCCAAGATGAACATGCCTAAAATATCAAAATCTTCTTCCATTGCCACAATAGCCCCTGATAAGGCAAAGGCAATGGTACCAATAATGGTCAATAAATCCCAAACGTCTATCGTCATACCAATCCAAACCTATTTTTCTTACGCAACTAGTGTATCATTTTTAAGGCCATAAAAAAACAGGTCTAAGCCTGTTTTTCAGTATTTAATTAGCCTTTATCTCTTTACCAAGGGCGTACTTGGTGCCTTTTAAAGCACGTTGAAGTGAGAATTTAAATGGTCTGCCTGTGATAGTGACTTGTTTTTTATCCAAATCCACGACCACTTTTTCCACACCATGAACGGCTGATAATTTTTCAGTGACGGTTTTGGCGCAACCATCACATTTCATTCCAGTAACTTCATATGTTCTTTCCATCAGAATACCTCCTGTTTTTTAGCAATCTAAGTTAATTTAATGTATTTCAAACGAAGGGCGTTAAGCACAACAGATACTGAACTAAAGCCCATAGCCAAACCAGCAATCATTGGGTTGAGTAGGGGACCACTAAAGAGGTAGAGGACACCCATGGCAACTGGGATAGCCAAGATATTGTAAATGAAAGCCCAGAATAGATTTTCCTTGATGACCCTAATGGTCAAACGGCTAATAGACAAAGCTTTCAAGACATCTGAGATACTTGTTTTCATCAAGATAATATCGGCAGATTCAATGGCAATATCTGCACCTGAACCAATGGCAATACCAATATCAGCTACTGCTAAGGCAGGGGCATCGTTGATACCATCACCAACCATGGCAACTTTCTTACCTTGAGCTTGCAAATCCTTAATCACACGAGATTTTTGGTCTGGCAAAACATCACTAATAACCGTTGTAATGCCAACTTGTTTGGCAATGGCCTTGGCCGTTTGTTCATTATCACCAGTTAACATCACCACATCCAAACCAGCAGCTTGCAACTTGGCAACTGTTTCTTTACTATCTGATTTAACCAAATCAGCAACGGTAATAACACCCAATAAATGCTTCTTATCTGCCACATAAATAGGGGTTTGACCTTTTTGCGTGGCTTGTTTGACTGCATCTTCTGCTTGGGTAAGGTTGATTTGATGGTTTGCCATCAATTTATGATTACCGACGTACAAGGTTTGACCGTCACAGTCAGCCTGCAAGCCCAGACCTGTCAAAGACTCGAAATTATCCACAGCGACTAAAGACAAGCCTGATTCGTCAGCTTTTTCCACAATGGCTTGGCTCAAAGGGTGTTCAGAGAATTTTTCAATCGAAGCCACTTGGCTAAGCAAACGGTCCTTATCACCTTGATAGGCAAAGATATCCACAACTTGCGGTTTCCCTTGGGTAATGGTACCTGTCTTATCAAAGACGATGGCATTTAAATGGTGGGCATTTTCAAGAGTATCGCCTCGTTTGTAAAGAATACCATTTTCAGCACCACGACCAGTACCGACCATAATAGCGGTCGGCGTTGCCAATCCCAAGGCACAAGGACAAGCAATAACCAAGATGGCAATGGCAACTTGAAGGGCGAAAACAAAGCTCTTGCCCATGAGCAAATACCAAAAGAGGAAGGTCACAATTGCGATAACCATAACCGTTGGGACAAAGACACCAGCCACACGATCAGCAATCTTGGCAATAGGTGCTTTGGTTTGTTGGGCATCTTCAACCAATTTGATGATTTGAGATAACAAGGTATCACCACCGACTTTTTCGGCACGAATGGTCAAGGCACCTTGTCCATTGATTGAAGCACCGTAAACCTTATCATCCACAACTTTTTCAACAGGGATACTTTCACCCGTCAACATGGATTCATCGATGGCACTATGTCCTGATACCACAACCCCATCCACAGGGACCTTTTCACCTGGTTTTACCAAAAGCGTATCTCCGACCACCACATCTTCTATGGGGATAGAGATTTCCTTGCCGTCACGGATAACAGTGGCTTCCTTAGCAGATAAGGTCATCAATTTCTTAATGGCATCTGAGGTCCGACCTTTAGACAAGGTTTCAAAATATTTACCTAAGGTAATCAAGGTCAAGATAACTGCAACAGATTCAAAGTAAAGCATATGAACAGCATGAAGGTGACCAGCGAAAATTTGGCACATGCTGTAAATACTATAAACAAAGGCGGCACTTGTTGCTAGAGCAACCAGGGCATCCATATTAGGGTGACCCTTGCTCAATGATTTAAAACCACTAATGTAAAAGCGGCGACCAAAGTACATGACGGGTAAAGTCAAAAGCAATTCTATCACGGCATGCACCATGGGATGAGCTGACATTGACATGAATTGTGGCACCCAAAGCCCCATCATGCTCCCCATTGAAATGTAAAGCAAAGGCACGGTAAAGACAGCAGACCAGACGAACTTACGCCACATATTTTGGGTTTCTTCGTCTTGACGCTCTGCTTGGCTCTTTGATGTTTTAGGGTCAAAAACAGAGGCACTGTACCCTGCGTCTGACACTGCCTTTTCAATCATGCTTTCAGTGACAACATCAGGGTCATACTCAACCGTCATTTTTTCAGTTGTGAGGTTGACAACAACGGACTGCACATGGTCTAACTTTTTGACAGCCTCTTCAATCGTTACTGCACAGGACGCACACGTCATCCCATCAATCACAAAAACTTCTTTTTTTGACATGGCTAAACCTCTTCTCGTATGTGTGTTTTGCTACTCTAAAGTCAAGTGTTCCTTGCAACGGCATTGCCCATCAACACAATCACAAGGCACTTCTTCCAAGACATTTTCTTTCCTAGCTAAAAGCGTTTCGTCTAATAAGGTCACATCTGCCTCCGTCATCGGCATGGATTCTAGGAGATGCTTAACGATTTCCACATGCTTTCGCTGGCAAAACTTATTAAAGAAATCCGTTGTTTCTTGCTTCATGACTTCATTTTCTGAAATCAAAGCCGAATAACGAAAAGACTTTCCAACCTTTTGCGTGCTCAAATAACCCTTATCCACAAGACGTTTCAACAAAGTCTTAACCGTCGAAGCCGTCCAATCGGTCTTATCTTCAAGAATGTCTAAAATCTCACTGCTCGTCGTTTCTTCCTTGGTCCAAACAACACGCATGATTTCCCATTCTGCATTTGAAATTGACATTGTTACCTCCTTTAAAATAGCTTTGATTTACATTTGTAGATTTATTATACGATTATCGTTTACATTTATCAACGATAAAAGATTAAAAAATGAAACACATTGCAAAAATCAAAGCAATCTGTTTCACCTAGCGTATTATTCTTATTCATCAAATAGCTGTAAGTTTGGCCATTTTTTCTGCCAATCTTTCTTAGCAAGGCGTTCACGATAGACCTGCATCCGTTTCTTATCTTCTAAAAAATGCGGTGTCGGTTGCACGACAAAATTAACAATATCGTCATCACCATAAGGCAAAAAAAGTTCCAACTCATCATTGTTCAATCTTGCTGCAATGGCTGTGCAACGTTCTGGATATTTGCTAACAGCATCTCTCGCATTTTGGTAAGGGAGCGTATTTGGACTATGGCTGTGCATATAAACCTGATTCTTGATTTCCCATTGATAGGCTGGGTAGCGCTGTTGAAGGTCTTGCTGAAGCGCCAGCGTTTCATCATAAGACACATTGACATCATAAAAAACGACATCTAAATCACTTGCTTGTGCCAAGCCAGCTTTTCCTGACAAGACATTCCAAACATAGTTGCGTAATGTCCCAGCTGCTAGCCAAGAATCTTGCAAATCCAGCTCTGCTATTACCCTAAGAATCCCCATTAACTCTTCATTTTGCACAAATAACGCTTGTAAATCCATAAATCCCATCCCTCATTTCTGATAACTACTGATAACTTCTTCTAAGGCTTGCAGACTATCGACAAAGAGAACCTTGTCACGGTCAGCTGTCGTTAAAAATCCCGCACTGACCATCTGGTCAAATTGGATTTTGAGGCTATCATAATAACCATTAGCATTAAAAAGCAAGCAAGGCTTGTCGTGTTGTCCCACGCGCGCCCAAGAAATCGCCTGACTAATCTCTTCAAGCGTTCCAGGACCACCTGGAAAGGCAACCAAAACATCACCCATTTCCATTAACAGACGCTTACGCTCATCCATATCAGCTACAATACGCAGCTGCGTCAAACCTTGGTGGACTTCCTCACGTTTTTGAAGAAAATCTGGCATAATGCCGTAAACCTTTCCACCATGAGCCAAGACCCGATCTGCCAAAAGTCACATCAACCCAGTCTGACTCCCGCCATAAACCAAATCATATCCCTTTTGCGCCATCCAATCGCCAAAAGCCTCCACACTGTCACGGTAGATCGGATTGCCCATACTTGACGCTAAATACACTGTGATTTTCATTTTATTGCCTTCCTCATTTCAAAAAACACCTCCATTATAGCATAAAAAGAACCCACTTGTTAGTGAGCTCTTCAATCGTTTAGTTTTTACTCTCCAAATCACGAAGCATTTGGTCAATTTTATTACCGTATTCGATAGATTCGTCCTTGATGAAGGTCAAATCAGGAATTTTATACATAGTCAAGTTACGACCCAACTCACGTTTGATGGTTCCTGTTGCCTTTTCAAGACCAATTTGTGCCTTTTGATTATCTGAGGCAAGATCAGAGTGAATGGTGTAATAAACTTTTGCCATTGACAAATCCCCAAGCATTTGAACATCTGTGATAGTCACATCTTGAACACGAGGGTCACGCACTTTTTTATGCAAAATCTCATTCACTTCCCGTTTGATTTCCATACCAACACGGTCAATACGATGATTAGCCATAATCTTTGTCCTTTCTATTGTTTTGAAAAAGCTAGGCTAAGCAAACCTAGCTTTTATTCATTTCTCACATGTAACTATGTAACGTTTAGGCAAGGCACCATAGTGCTTGCCGTATTCCCCATTAGAGACATTTGCCTCAATGGGAATTAACGTTTCACTTCTTCCATAATGTAAGCTTCGATAACGTCATCCACTTTGATGTCGTTGAAGTTTTCAATCATCAAACCACCTTCTTGGGCGTTTCCGACTTCTTTAACGTCATCTTTGAAGTGTTTCAAGCTGGCAAGTTTGCCATCAAAGATAACGACACCGTCACGGATAACACGGGCACTAGCGTCACGTGTGATTTTACCACTTGTAACCATAAATCCTCCGATAGTACCCACTTTAGAGACTTTGAAGATTTCACGGATAATAGCTTCCCCGATAACTTTTTCTTTGAATTCAGGGTCAAGCATACCTTTCATGGCATCTTCTACTTCTTCAATAACTTTGTAGATAATTGAGTGAAGGCGAATATCCACTTCATCTTCTTCTGCTTGTTGACGCGCTTGTGGAGTAGGGCGGACGTTAAATCCAATGATAAAGGCATTTGATGCTTCTGCCAAGGTCACGTCAGATTCGTTGATTGCACCGACAGCAGAGTGAACAACGCTCACTTTAACGCCTTCAACATCGATTTTAAGAAGTGAGGCAGCAAGGGCTTCAACAGAACCTTGTACATCGGCTTTGATAATCACGTTAACGGTCTTAACTTCACCAGCTTTAAGCGTATCAAAGAGATTTTCAAGGCTGACACGTTGAGTGGCTTGACGTTGTTTCATCAAGGCACGTTTGGCACGTTCTTCACCAGCTGCACGCGCTGCTTTTTCATCCTCGTAAACAGCAAAATGGTCACCTGCCATTGGGGCTTCGTTTAGACCTGTGATTGAAACAGGTGTTGATGGTTCTGCTGTTTTCACGCGACGACCAAGGTCATTGGTCATGGCACGCACACGTCCAAAGGTATTTCCGATAACAATAGGATCTTGCACATGAAGGGTGCCTTGTTGAACAAGAAGAGTTGCCACAGCACCTTTTCCTTTATCAAGACGCGCTTCAATAACTGTACCAATCGCACGAACGGTTGGGTCTGCTTTCAATTCTTCCATTTCAGCTACAAGAAGAACGGTTTCAAGCAATTCATCGATGTTCTTACCAAATTTGGCAGAAATTTCAACGAATTCACAATCCCCACCCCAAGCTGTTGAGATGATACCATGTTCAGCCAATTCGCTGATAACACGTTCTGGGTTGGCACCTGGTTTATCAATCTTGTTGATCGCAACGATGATTGGCACACCAGCCGCTTTTGAGTGGTTGATGGCTTCGACTGTTTGAGGCATAACCCCATCATCAGCCGCTACAATCAAAATAGTAATATCTGTGATTGACGCACCACGCGCACGCATTGATGTAAATGCCGCGTGTCCTGGTGTATCAAGGAAAGTAATTTTCTTACCATTTTCAATGATTTGATAAGCACCAATATGTTGAGTGATACCACCAGCTTCGCCTGTAGCGACACGTGAATTACGAAGGGTATCAAGAAGGGTTGTTTTACCATGGTCAACGTGTCCCATAATGGTAACAACAGGCGCGCGCTCAACCATTTTATCTGGATTGAGGTAGTTTTCATCTTCAAAGAAACGATCAATATCGGCATTGTCCACTTCCACTTTTTTGTGGGCTTCAATACCGTAATCCACCATCAACAATTCAATGGTATCACCGTCAAGAGATTGGTTTTGAGTGGCCATAACGCCCATCATAAAGAGTTTTTTAACAATCTCAGCTGGTTCACGTTTGATACGTTTTGCGATTTCTGCAACAGTCATCCCTTCAGTATATTCAAATTCCTTAGGCAATTCGTGGAATTTGCGTTCTGTGACTGGTTTTGGTGCTTGGTTGCGATTGTGTTTGCCTTTTTTGTTTTTATTACTGTTCCAATTACTATTTTTTTGATTTCTCACTTGATTTTGACTATTCCGGTTTTTTCTAGTTTTGCGTGGACCGTCCTCATTATCATGATTATAATCTCGTGATTTTTCAGGACGAGCCTGTTTTTTACGATGTTTATCAATTGCTTGAGAAGCAGGTTCTGCTGCTGCAACTGGTGATAAAGGTATTTCTTTCTTAGTCACCTTTTTTGTTTCCTCAGCTTTCTGTTTTGCTTCTAAGCGAGCCTCATGTTCTTTTTCTCGCGTCTGTTTTGCACGACGTTTGGCTTCTTCTTGCTCATGGAAACGTGTTTCACTTTGGCGTGAATACTCTGCATTTTGTTCAGCTTTCAGGGCTGCCGCACGCGCTTTAAAGTCAATACGTGGCTTCTGAGCTTGTGACGGTTGAGCAGAACGATTTATTCTAGTCTGCTGACGGTTAGCTTGATGCCCTCTTTGAGCATCTTTGCCATGCCTTGCTGACTTAGCAGGCTGTTGTGAACGGTGGTTGCCGTCTTGCTCTTGATGACGTTTTTTACCACCTTTATTCGCATTCGCACGTTTTTCAGCTTCTGCTTTCGCACGAGCCTCACGTTCGGCTTTAAAATTGCGGCTTTTTGGTTTCGCTGTCGTTAGTTTTGCAGCAGAAGCTTCAGGAGCCTTAGCGGCTAGCTGTTCTGCTGATTTTGCTGACGGAGGCGTCTGTTTTGATTCTGACAATTTTGCAACAATACGCTTTACATCAGCTTCTTCTACGCTAGAAGAATGGCTTTTGACCGCAATACCAAGTTGTTGTGCATATTCGACAACTTCCTTACTTGGACGGCCCATTTCTTTAGCAATTTCATACAATCTTTTCTTTGACAATAGTGATGTCCTCCTATTCTTTTAGTTCATAAGAGTCCTCATTTTCTTTGAAAATCCAGCGTCTGCGATAGCAATGACCTTACGAGGCTTACCAAGGGCAGCACTTAATTCCAGTGTACTAAACACTGTAGAGACTTCTACGTTATAATAATGACTTTTATCAGTTGTTTTCTTGGTTAAATTGACACCAGCATCATTGGCTAGGAAAATAAATTGTGCTTTACCCGTTTGAATTGCCTTAATGACTAACTCTTCACCTGAAATCACTTTTCCTGCACGCTGTGCTAAACCAATTAAATGAGATAATTTTTCGCGATTATTCAAGGCCCAACTCTCTTCTTTTCACTTTGTGATCAACATAAGCAATCAATTCATCGTAAAAGGCTTCTGGAACATCCATTGAAAAGCTACGATTAAAGACCTTTTTAGCTTTGGCTTGAATGGCTTCGTTAATATCTAATTTGATGTAGGCACCACGACCGTTTTTCTTACCAGTTGGATCGATAAAAATCTCGCCTTCTTTATTTTTCACAATGCGAAGCAAATCACGTTTATCAATGACTTCTCCTGAAACAACTGATTTTCTTAAAGGTATTTTACGTGTTTTAGCCATCAAACACCTCTATCTTTCTTATTCTGTATCGTCGTCTGACAGAAGATCTGATTTAGTCGTATCCTCGACTTCAACGGTTTCATCAACGATAGCTGATGTTACAGCCTCTTCAATAGCTTCATCCACCATAGCTGATGCAACGCTATCTTCGACAACTTCTTCAACAAGTTCAGTTTGCGCTTCACGTTCTGCTTCAAGGGCTTCATACTCAGAAGCTGACTTGATATCAATGCGATAGCCTGTCAAATGCGCAGCCAAACGAACATTTTGACCACGGCGACCGATAGCTAGCGACAATTTGTTGTCTGGCACAACAACTGTTGCGCGTTTGCTATCTGCTTCGTCAAACAAGACCATATCAACTTCAGCGGGTGCAATAGCATTGTAGATGAACTCTGCTGGGTCTTCTACCCATTGAATCACATCGATGTTTTCTTCAACAGGTACTTCCACACCTGCTTTAGCATCGTAGCGCTTTGGATGGAATTTGCTAATCACACGTTTGATGTTGCTTCCACCACGTCCAACAATCGTTCCGATAGCATCCACGTTTGGATTGTGGCTACGAACAGCCACTTTGGTACGGTCACCAGCTTCACGTGAAACGTTCATGATTTCAACTGTTCCGTCAAACACTTCGGGAATTTCTTGTTCCATGATGCGTTTGATAAATTGTGGGTGGCTACGGCTAACAAAGACATTCACACCTTTTGGATTGTTTTCCACTTTGTAAACGTAAACTTCGATACGGTCGTGTGATTTGAAGGTTTCACCAGGAATTTGGTCTTGGTGTGACAATTGAGCTTCTAATGAACCAAGATTCACATAAATGAAACGTTGGTCGAAACGCTCAACTGTCCCTGTCATGATTTCACCTTCGTGTTGTTTGTACTCATTATAAGTCACTTCACGAATTTGGCGACGCATTTTTTCCATGATGGTTTGTTTTGCTGATTGCGCCGCAACACGACCAAATTCAGCCACTGATTCTTCAAAGCGAATCTTGTCCCCAAGCTCATAAGCTGAACTAATTTTCAACGCATCGGATAAGCTGATTTCTAAACGGCTATCAAAAACCTCTTCAACAACTTCACGCACTGTATAAACTTTAAAATCAGCAGTTTTTTCATCAAATTCAATCACACATGATTCTGATTGGCCGTAGCGGCGTTTATAAGCTGATTTCAAAGATTCTTTGACAGCATCAATGATGTCTTCTTTGTTAATATGTTTTTCTTCTTCCAAAATACGGAAGGCTTCCAGCATTTCTTTGCTCATTTTTTTCATAGCCCTATCACAAGTAGAGCCTTATCCTTTCGTTTTAAATCTATTCTCACATTAAAAAGCAAAAAACGTTAGTGACATTTCCTTTGACTACAACTTCACTGCCAAGCGAGCTTTAGCAACTGTTGCATATGGAATGTCTACTGTTTTTTTCTTGGTTTTATCCAAATATTCCATGGTCAATACCTCACCATCAAAAGCGACAAGGTCACCTTGAAATACTTTCACTTTGTCAATTGCCTTGTAAAGGCTGACATTGATGTAAGAGCCGACAGCTTTTTCCAAAGCTTCCTTTGTTTTTAAAGGACGCTCTAAACCAGGGCTAGCCACTTCCAACATGTATTGGTCTGGAAATGGGTCTGGCTGAATATTATCTAATAAAGGGCTAATAATCTCAGTCAAATCAGCGGTGTCATTAACCGTAATCCCACCAGGCTTATCCACTAAGACACTAAGAACATAGTCACTTCCCATTTTTCCGTACTCAACATCCACCAATTCAAATGGGTCTTGAATGGCAGGTGCGATAACTTCTGTGACACGTTCAATAATCACATTAGCATTTGCGATGACAATCCCCTCCTTCGTTTGACAAAATACCAGTAAAAACCACTTAAAAAGCAGATTTTACCGCCTACTAACATCTCTCACTGCCATTATACAACGGATTAAAAGGACTTGCAAAGCCAAAGGTTTAGCCGTTTGTGGCAGGAGGCACACATAAGAGGCGAAGTTACAAACTTCGCCTCCTCTTATGTATTTGTTACTATTATATCATACTCTTTTAAAAATGACAAGGCAGCAGCACAAGAGACCAAAATCCTATTCTTTTAGATTGGCTAACAGGTCGGCTGTCTTGTAAAATCCTGGTTTATAAGTCTTACCAAATAACTTCTTAGTCATGGCATTAAAACTATAATCGTCATCTAAGATAAGCACCTCGTCATAAGATTTTAAAATGTTTAAAAAGGTTGAATCGCTAAGGTCAAAATCCTCTCTACCATCGACATTGACATTCCAAAGGTAATAACGTGCCGCTCGGATAAGATAGTAGTTGTCAATTTTTTCTTTGTCTGAGCTGACAAGCAGGATTTTCGTCTTAGATGGTGTCATGCGATTGCCTGTCAAATGGCGTAATTCTTCCAAGGACTGTACTCTTTCGTACTCATTACTGTATCTGATTTCATTGATTTCTGATAAGAGCATAAAGACAGAAAAACCAATCAAGGCTAAGCTTGTGTACTGGTACAATCGCTTGGTGCCTAGGTTTTTAAAGGAACGCAGGTTGCGTTTCTCAAATGTTTGTTCATACAAAGAGCGGTCCGTTTCTCTGGCTAAAAGCATAACCATCAAACCAAAGGCCATAATAACCATACTAGATGCATAACGCTCAAAACCAGCTAGTTCCAAGGCTTCGTCCGTTGGCATAGCCGTCAAATACATCAACAAAATCCCAACGTAATAGGCCACAATCATTACATCTAGCAATACCCAAGTGGCCAATAAACGTCTGAATCGATGAGCAAAAAGACCAAAACCAATCACAGCAACTAGCATGACAAGGTTTAGCCCGATAATGCCACGCGTTGCCAGACTACCAAATTGAAAGACTTCTTTTGTGAAATGGGTTATGATTTCTTGTGCCACATCATCCATATGCCCTGCCAGTATTTGGTCAATTTCTGAAAAAGACACCGCGTGCTTAGCTTTAGACACATTGGTAAAGTTGAGGCTCATGTGTATTTGCCAAAGGAGATAAGGAAGAAAACTAAGTCCTGCGGTCAACAAGGCTGGAAATAGGTTCCACCATCTGATGATTTTGCGCCGTATCAAGCGAACCACAAAAAACAAATAGACAAACAAGGCTATGGCCACAAAGAAAAGTCCACTCACCTTAACAATGCTCAAAAGACCTAAAACCACCAAGGTGTGCAAGGACATCCGCCAAAATTGATTGCGGTAAGCAAAGCAGCCTGCGATTGCTGCTAAAGCCAGCACAGGCAAGAGAAAATCCACCAAAAGATTGTTCAAACGAATGGCAATATTAAAAACATTGAACACAGCAAAAGTGGCAAAAATCATTGCTGAGGGCAAGGCGCGGCGTTCATCACGCAAGGCAGCAAACATGGCATACAAGCCTGACAAGATAAGAACCAATTGCCCTACCAGCATGACACCTTCTGAAAATCCGACAACCTTGGTAAAGAAGTAAATAAATAAAGAACTTCCCACAGGATACGTGTAAAAATCAATGATAGTATCTTGTTGCGTTGGTAGGCTATCATTGATAAATAAAAATTTGACGATACTGCCCCAATGGGTGAAATTATCAAAGTGAAGCAATGGTGATTGCAATAAAACTGCACCAAAAAGCAAGAGATAGAGCAACATAGCAAGAGCTGTAAAATCAAGCCCTCTGATGCTATCTTTCTTGGTCATATATCGCCAGATCTGATACATGCTCAAAATAGCACCTAGTCCACAAATACCATAAACCGCTGGCAGCAAAGCATTGAACAAAGCCGCAAGATAAAGCACTAAGGTAATCGCTGAAAAAGTGAATACCCAAGTCAAACGACGGTTCATCTTGAAACGATTGCGAAAAAGATCGGCATAACCAACCATAAAAAAAACAAAGAAAGCAAATCTGACTATCATGCTACCTGACCTTTCCACTCACTCGCCAACTGTTTAAACTGAGGTGTTTTTGCCAAACTAGCTAAATTCGTCACTTGATAAAGGGACTTATTGGCCTCTTTGTCATAAGATACAAAATCCAGTTTCACATCCATGCCTTTATAATCAAAGGTCAATTCCTGCTCCTCATCTGTATCTTGCTTTAACTTACCTACAAAAGTCATGTAATAATAATTACTATATTGTAATTTGTAAGCCTCCTTACCAATATGCACTATTTCATTGACATTTACTTTAGGGAGAGCCATGCGATCGTAAGGTGTCGCCTCGCGTCTTTCCACCGGCAAACGTCGCAAAATATTTTCCAACAAATCATCCCAAACAGACATCCAAGGATCTCGAACCTGTGGGAGATTGTGGTTGATACGGTCATAGATGTATTGGTAAAACTCGCGTTTTTCTGATTCTGGCACAGACACGAAATGCAAGCCATAAAGCCATTCATTTTCGTCGCTAATAACTCTAACCACTCTCCCCTTAGCTTTGGCTTTATAATCCTGAGATTTCAAGTACAGCGTGATGTCTTTGTCCTTTGGCAAATACAAGGCCAAATCTGTCTTGAAAGAAATCCCCGTTTCTGAAATATCAGCCACATGGACTTGGTAAGCCCAACCGTCCACTTTAATATTGATGGTTTCATCCACTGGAAAACGCACAAAAGCGCGATAAGAAGGACGACCCACGGCACAGAAAATAGCAAAAGTTAAATTGATGATATGATGAATGAGCCAAAAACTAATGACACTACCATAAAACAACTCCGAGCCAAATTTACCATCGTTAAAACGAATGAGCCCATAAACCGATAAGCTCCACAAAATGATATAAGGTAAGGCATACAAGCGCAAGGTCCAAGAATTATCCGAAACTTTTTTAGTCACCTTAAACTTCTTCTCGCTAATTCCAAAAGCCTCTAAGAGAAAAGGGATGGTTAAATAAGGTGCAAAAATCGTTTCCACAATTTCTCCCCAAATCTGTGTGCGGTATTCTTTTGACGTATCACGCATCGCCAAACGCGTCAAGCCATAAGCCGGAAAACCAAACAAGAGCAAGAGCCAGATATTAGACACCACCACGCGAATATCAAAGGCCGCAAACAAAATCGGTGCCAAAATATATATCATCCGTCTGAAGAAAGACCACCAGTAGAGGTAACTATTGAGGTAAACAACCTTTTGAGCAAAGCTAAATTTTGGATTGAAAAAGATATTGACATTGTAGCTGCTTTTGATAACCCCGCGTCCCCAACGAATGCGTTGTTTAATCACACTCTTCAAATCCGTAGGCGTCAAGCCACTTGCCATTGGCGCATCAGTCGAATAATTGACATAGCCCTCGATATTCATGCGTGCTCCAAGCTCAAAGTCCTCAGTAATGGTATCTGTTGGAAATCCGCCCGCATCATCAATAGCCTTGCGATAAAGCACAGTATTTGACCCCGTGTAAAAGGCTGAGCCACAGGCGCTATTAAAGTTGTTAATCCCTTTTGAAAAGAAATCTTGTTCATTAGGCAAGGTATCCTCTGAAAAAAGATTGTATTGGAAGATATCCTCATTGTAAAAGCTTTGCGGGGTTTGAATCAAACCAATCGGTGCTTTGTCCAACTCTTCGTCATTCGCGTCTGCCTCGACTTGTTCCACAAAATAAGGCACCGTTTCCAGCAAAAACTCACTATATGGAATCATGTCTGCATCAAAAGTCGCTACCAAAGGTGATGAGGTTTGATTTAAGGCATTGTTGTAATTCCCAGATTTGGCATCTTTGTTGTCCGACAAGCCAAAATAACCCACGTCCAATTCCTTTGCCAAGGCAGCCACTTCAGGACGATCCGTGTCATCGCAAACGTAAATATGCACCTTAGATTTGTCAGGGTAATGCATATAAGTACAAGCATTCACCGTTTTGTAAAGCAAATCAGGGTCCTCATTGTGGGTAGCAATGAGAACATCCACATCAGGATAACGCTCTGGAGCAATCTCTGGTTTTTCCAGCTTAAAATCCTTGTGTTTATTGGAAATGATGATAAAAGCCGTGATAGACGATACCAACTCACTTCCCCAAAGTAATACCCCAAAAATCAAAGCAAACCACGAATCATGCCAAGGAATGGTCATGATTAAACGCCAAGACAGATAAAAAAGACTCGTTACAAAAGCTCCTAAATATAATAATTTTTGACTAATTTTCATTGTTCCTAAAAATAAATCTCTTTTGCACAAAATAACTAACAAAGAATAAGACGCTATCCACAATGATTTTCACCACTGAAATTGGAATAGCTTGCCACAATTGCCCAAAGAAAGTCACCAAATAACTTGACAACATAATCTGAACCACCACTAGGATAAAGTATTTGACAGCACTGCTAGGACGACCTTGTTGGAAAACAAGGTTGCGATTTAAGGTGAAATTAACAATAGACGACACTATCCGAGCCAGTACAGATGCTATCACAACTGTCCCAAAATTCAAGCCTTTAAAGACCATCATTAAGAAGGTAAAGATACCAATATCCACCAAAAATGACAACAGTGAAGCAAAAATGTACTTGAAAAAGACCTTATAGATACGGATAGAATCACGAACCACATCAAAATGGGATGATTCGTTCTCATTGATATAAATAGTTGCTATGGGCACCTCACGAATTGGAATATGGTCCTCCTTAGCTTGTAGGAGCATATTCATCTCAAATTCATATCGCTCACCTTCAACCTCCAACAAACAAGGAAGCCAAGCCATAGGAATCACTCGAAGCCCTGTCTGCGTGTCTGACACCTTCATACCTGTGAAAACATCTAAAATATCACGGGTCAAGACATTTCCAAAACGACTTCGCAAGGGCACGGATTCTTCAAAGGTCCGAACACCCAAAATCAAACTGTCTGGGTATTGCAAAAAGGCTTGGATACATTTTAGCGTATCATCATAGGTGTGTTGCCCATCAGAATCAATGGTCACTATTCCTTTAGCTTCAGGAAACGTTTTCAAAATATCAAAAATAGCGGTCTTTAAAGCCCACCCCTTCCCTTTATTAACCTCGTGGGTCAACAAACGGCAATGATAAGTAGTCTGAGCTTCTTTAAAAATATCTTTGTAATCGTCACCACTTCCGTCATCAACTAAAATAATATGAAAAGGCCTGGCCTCACGTGTTCGAATATCCTGCAAAAGGTCTAATAAACGGATATCTGGTTCATAAGCGGGGATGACAACAACAACCGACTGCTCATTCATTTTCAACTAAATTCCTTTTATTCTTTTTATTTCGATACATTCTTCGGTCAGCAATCATATAAAAGTCCTCAAAGGACTTGTGTGAGGCGTAAGAATCGGTATGAAAACCATAAGACGCCGTAATACCTATATCTTCAAACACGGCTAATCTTGCCACATTGATTAAAAATTCGGTCTGCTTGCGGGAAACACCTGGCAATAACACCACAAATTCATCTCCCCCCAAACGGGCCACAACGGCATTATCAGGCATGATATCTTCCAAAATTCTGGCATAACGCACCAAAAGATTATCACCGTAAATGTGCCCTTTGGTATCGTTGTAATGCTTAAAGTCATTCAGATCTGACAAGATCAAGGTGACCGTTTCCATCTTGTTAAACATACATTCGTTAAAGGCCGATTCAACGTAACTGCGGTTGTAAAGTTTGGTGAGAGAATCTTTTGAAATCATTTCATTAACCTTTTCTTCACGCGTCTTTTGCCACGTCACGTCTAAGATAAGGCACAAAACACCAATAGTTTTCCCACTATGGTCATAAATAGGCGAATAAATCATTTCTAAATAGAGTGGCGTTTTTTGCCCACGACTAATTCTACTGACAGTTGTAAAAGCTTCGCCACGTTTGGCACGTTTGGCATGATTGAGATTTGATTTAAACTTAAAAGCGTTTTCTTTACTGATATGATTAAATGGGCTCTCTCCCACCCTTGGTCTAAAATGAAATAATCGGAATACAACGTCATTATATTCGTTATCAACTAGCATAAAGCAATCATTCATATCAAACGCATACAGATGCAGGTAACTCACACTATCCAAAATCAAACTAGGTAAGACAAAACGCCTACTACCGATATGGACAACGATACTGTAAGCAAATAGCATTAACAGTAAGATCCCTAAAACATACGGACTTTTTAAGTCAAAAAACTCCTTACGTGCTAGGATATAAATAAATAATATCACAGCCGTAGCAATGATAAAAAAAGAAATCCGCATCCTCTTTTGTTTAACAAAAATCTCTAATCGCCTTCTAAAATCCATGCTATTTTACCTATTAACTATACGATAAAGCTCATGCTAGTATCGTACACTTCCTTTAATATCTCATTAATCTTTCTTAATTAGGTTAGTGTAAAAAAATACTTGGATAAGCCCATGTTATCCAAGCAAAGCAAAAATAACATCAAACAAATAAAATTAAATAAAGTTAAACTACTAAAATTGTGCTTCTACACGGTAAATGACTTGACCTTTCTGAGAAAATTTTTCCTCGTACTCTGTCATGACATTTCCCTCAAAATCACTAGCATGTAAATCCAACCAAACTTTCTTCAAAATCATACCATATTGTGAAAAGCTAGCTAAACTGTACTCAAATAATCCTCGATTATCCGTTTTAAAATGAACTTCACCATATTCAGGTAAAATGCGTCGATACGTATCTAAAAATGTTTTGTAAGTCAAACGGCGTTTTTCATGGCGTTTTTTAGGCCATGGATCCGAAAAGTTCAAATACATTAAATCCACTTCGCCGTCCGCAAAATAATTGGTCAAATCCGACCCATCAACCAATAGCAACTTAACATTTGGCGCTTGGCTGTCTAGCACCTTATCCAAGGCATGACTCAAAACCGACACCTGAATATCAATACCGATGTAATTGATGGACGGGTTTTGCAAGGCCATTCCTGTGATAAAGGCACCTTTTCCAGACCCCACTTCGATGTGAATGGGGTTATCATTGCCAAAAACCTCATGCCAATGCCCCTTGGCTGCTTCTGGATTGGTAATCACATGATGAGGGTGATTGGCTAAATGATCTTCAGCACCCTTACGTTTTCTAACTCTCATAATTTATTTTTACTAACCCACTCTCTAAATTTTCGTAAGCCGTAGATTTCTTGGTTGACGTGTTCCATATCGCGTTTGTCAAAACAATTTAAAATCTGTGCGAGATATGAAAACTGCCCATACCAAACAATCTTTTCGTAGATGTCATCCATCTGCTTGTAACCATAATATTGTAGCCATTCTTCCCAGCGTGACTGAGGAATATAATGGCTTAGTAAAAAGGCAACATCATACATTCTGTCTGTCAAGCGAACAGAGTCCCAATCCACAAGGTAAATCATGCCACTGGTCGTAATGACCCAGTTGCTATGCTTAATATCACCATGCACGATGGTCGCAGCTTGCGAGTCAAATTCTGGTAAGCTACGTTTTAATTCTTTTACAATGCCTTGTAAGTAGGTATTTTCTCGGATTTGTCGGGGTGCGTTGCGTTCCCAATCCACCAACAAGTCATACGGATTTTCAATTTTA
Organism: Streptococcus sp. UBA3373; assembly: GCF_002360305.1. Taxonomy (NCBI): domain Bacteria; kingdom Bacillati; phylum Bacillota; class Bacilli; order Lactobacillales; family Streptococcaceae; genus Streptococcus; species Streptococcus sp. UBA3373. The sequence continues at coordinate 74,683 of NZ_DEQF01000004.1, forward strand.
TAGTTTAATTGCAATAACTGATTGACCAAGGGACGTGATTTGTGCAAACGCCATAGGATATGGATAATTTGCTTACTGCCCATGTCTTCTTTGGCCAAAATTCTACCATTGAGCCATTCTTGGGCACTCATGGTATCTCCGTTGCCAGTCCGACGTACCCACAACAATTGGGGAGCGATCTGTTCTTTAGCAAGCGCTGGTAAAATCGGTGTGGTGTTAAACTTGATGAAAATCTTTTCACCGTTTGCATATTGACCGATAAAAGCCTTACCACTCTTGCCACGCAGCGGAATCATGGTTAATTCCTGATCTGACATTGTCACTCTTTCTACCCTCCATTCTGTTTTGTTTTACATTCTATTTTACTTTTTTTAACACGCCTAGTCAATCATCTTTCCGATTTTGTAAGAAATGTAACCTTCTGTCACAATCACAGTCACCACCAAAAAGACCAGTGCAGCCTGCCAATTGAGGGTTAATACCAACTGTGGCACCGCAATCACATAAGACAGACTTCGTAAAAAGGTTTTTAAATTGCTGCTTTTATCTGCTTTTGTCAAAGGGTACAATTGTGTCAAGTATTGGTAATCAAAATGTTGGGCCAAGCCCAGCAATTGAAAGAGCAACAAATAATTAAATAGCAAGGCTAAAGCCACGGCCACCATACGATTTGGCATGAAAACCAAGGCCAAAAAACTCAAAACCGTCAGACGCAAGGTCAAGGCTAAATAATCCGAACTACGCAAAAAAGCACGGGTGTATAAATTGAGCCAAGTTTGAGCGTGTTTTTTAGGAACCACTCGCAACACACCGTCCAAATACGAACGGCGTTTGACACTAGCAGTGATGCCCTTAACCGTTGTGAACAAGGCAAAGAAACGCAAAATGCGCTGGCGACGTCTTTCCTCATAAGCAATGGTTTGTTCCCATGAAAAGCGCCCTTGAGCGTAAAAAGCACTGCTCTTTCTTTTCATCACCCACCATTTGCAAAAGGCAAGCACAACCAGCATGCCTGCAAACATGAGCCAAGAAAAACCGATTTTGAAAAAGACAGGTTCCAAAAAGAGCAAGACCGCTGTTTGCACGCTCACCCAAAGCCAAAAAGCCCTGCGGCGTGCCTGAGTCAACCAAGCCACAATCTCAGTTTCTTTAGGCAAATAAAACAATTTATCTGGCGCTTCTAGGTAGGTCGCAATACTGCCAAAACTCAATAATGCTCCAATGACAAGAATTAAAATCAAGCCAATCCAGACGTGTTGCTCAGGAAAATGACGCAACAACTGACTGTATTGCACCATCAAAAAGCCAAACAGGATAAACAAAACCAAGACAAAATGGTCGTTAAAAACATAGCGTAGGTATTTGAAGCAGGTATTGACAAAATCATGACGCCGTTTTTGAAATACTTCTTTCATGATTACCCCTCTTTAGTTAAAGCCATGTAAATATCTGTCAAACTAGCGTTTTCCTTGCCAAATTGCTGGCGCAAATCTGCCAATGTTCCTGTTGCACGCACCTGACCTTGATGTAAAATGACAAAACGGTCACACATTTTTTCAGCCGCATCTAGCACGTGAGTTGACATCAAGATAGCCTTGCCCTTTGCTTTTTCTTGGTCCAATAATTCCGTCAAATGTGAAATCGCTAGGGGGTCCAAGCCCAAGAAAGGCTCATCCACGATAAATAAGCTTGGATCAATCATGAACGCACAAACAATCATCACCTTTTGCTTCATCCCTTTTGAAAAATGAATAGGAAACCAGTCCAATTTGTCTGACAAGCGAAAAAGCTCAAGCAAGTCCATCGCACGCGCCATGGCCTTATCATAATCCAAATCATAAGCCATAGCCACCGTTTCCAAATGCTCACGCAGGGTCAATTCTTCATACAAGCTTGGCGTTTCAGGAATAAAACCAATTTTTTGGCGATATGCCGAAGCGTCTTTTTCCAAGGTCAAACCATCCAGCGAAATTTCCCCTTGATAAGGCGTCAATAAACCAATAATTTCATTGATAGTGGTGGATTTTCCCGCACCATTTAGCCCGATGAGCCCAACCAACTCACCCTTTACAATCTCAAAAGACACATTTTTTAAAACAGGGATATTAACATATCCCCCAGTTATATTTTCCAATCTTAACATAAGATACCTACATTTTTTTGATATAATAATTATAACAAAATCAAAGGATTATAGGTGATTCAAATGGAAAATTGTATCTTTTGTAACATTGCCGCTGGTGATATCCCATCATCAAAAGTCTATGAGGACGAGGATGTCCTTGCCTTTTTAGACATCTCACAAACCACTAAAGGGCATACCTTGTTGATTCCAAAAGAACACGTTCGCAATGTCCTTGCTATGTCTGAAAAAACATCAAAGACACTCTTTGCTCGTTTGCCTAAGGTGGCTCGCGCCGTGCAAAAAGCCACAGGTGCTGTCGGCATGAACATTCTCAACAACAACGAAGAAGTCGCTGGACAAACGGTCTTTCATGCTCACGTTCACCTCATCCCTCGCTACGATGCGAGTGACGAAGTAACCTTTACCTTTACAGAGCACGAACCTGATTTTGAAGCCCTTGGCAAATTGGCACAAGCTATTGCACAGGAGGTTGACCAATGAAAAAAAGACACCTTGTCACACTAGGTCTTATTGGAGCTGTAGTGGGATACTTTGCTCATAAACTCTACCAAAACCGTGATACCTTTAAAGCCGAAATAGCTCACGCTGACGAAGTCAGCCGACGCATCGCTGATGATTTGATTATCATTCAAAAAACCATCAACGACATCAACCAACAAGTCCCACAATTAAAAGAATTGGGCCAAGATTTTGACTACAAATACCGTTTATTTGAGCAAGACTCTAAAAAACGTTTGGACGTGATTCAAAAAACCATGGCCAAATACCAAAACCAGCCTGCATCTAACTAAACAAAAACATACTAAGATTAGTAG
>NZ_DEQF01000025.1:0-10714 GCF_002360305.1 Streptococcus sp. UBA3373
AGCTATTCGCTAATTTAACGCTATCCAAAACAGAACTCTTCTAGAATACAACCCAAAAAGCCTTACGTCTAACGACGGAGGGCTTTTTTGGGTTTTCATCATAAAATAAAGTTACTTACCAAATGATAAGTAACTTTTTATTGTCTAAACTTATTCGTCAGCGACCATGATATCAGTTAATTGACCAAATTTTTCTTTAGCATCTTCAGAAATACTAGAATCAGTGACCAGGTGATCGATTTTGCTAACATTGTAGAAATCATAAAAATCGTATTTATTGAATTTTTCATGGTCGACGAGAAGGAATTTTTCAAAGGCATTATCAAGAGCAATGCGTTGAATTTCTCCTTCGTTTTCGCTGTAAGTGGCTACAGAATCCCCAAAGACACCATTGGCACTGACAAATGCTTTTGAGAATTTGAGATTTTGCAAGTAGTTAGCAGTCAGTGAGCCGACAAAGGCACCTGTAATATCACGATATTCACCGCCGGTTAAGATTAAATCGGTGCTTTTATTTTGATTTAAAATAGTGAATACTGGCAAACTATTTGTCACGACACGGATGTTTTTGGCAATAAGTTCGTGAGCAAAATGTTCCAGCGTTGTTCCAGGACCGATGAAAACTGTTTCGCCATCTTGGATGAATTGACTTGCAAATTTTGCAATAGCGCGTTTTTCTTCAATTTGTAGTTCTTGTTTTTCAGTGTTTGATTTTTCATATTTAGGTTTTACTTTTGGTGTATCGATACTTTGGGCGCCACCATGGATACGAATCAACAAACCTTCTTTATCGAGTTCGTCAAGGTCACGACGAACAGTCATATCTGAAACACCAAGTTCTTTAATGATGTCGTTAACAGTAATAACACCTTTTACGTTGATTTTCTCAAGAATCCACTGGAGGCGTTCTTTTTTTAACATACTAAACTCCTTTCTTTTTTATTTCTCCTTGTCATTATCATAGCACAATTAAATTACTAACTCAACAAATAAGAAAAAAAGAAACAATTCGAAACATTGTCGTCATAAAGGTAACAATTACTGAAAATAAAGGATTTCTATGACGTTGTTTTCAATGAAGAAAACAAAAATCAACAAACATTTTTAAAAAATACTAAACAAATACGTTGACAAATGTTTGTTTTAGTTTTATTATATAAACATAAAAAAACGTTTTTAAAAAATTATCTAGATAAAAGAAAAATTTTGAGGTGTTAAAATGATAATTATTCTTGGTTCAGATGCTGCAGGTGAAACTTTAAAAAATATTATTAAGGATTACTTGCTTGAAAATGACTATGACATCAAGGACGTTTCAGATGTTGATAAAGATTTTGTAGACAATACACTTGCAGTTGCAGCAGGTGTCAATACCACTGAAGGTAATCTTGGCATTATGATTGATGCTTATGGTGCTGGAAGTTTTATGACAGCAACTAAGGTCAAAGGTATGATTTGTGCAGAAGTTTCTGATGAACGTTCTGCTTACATGACACGTGCCCACAATAATGCTCGTATGATTACAATGGGGTCAGAAATTGTGGGAGTTGGATTAGCTAAAAATATTGTCAAAGGATTTTTGGAAGGTCATTATGATGGTGGTCGTCACCAAATCCGTGTCGATATGTTGAATAAAATGTGTTAGGAACGAGGAAGATAAAATGAAAATTGCAATTGGATGTGACCATATCGTAACAACAGAAAAAATGGCAGTGTCAGATTTCTTGAAATCAAAAGGTTATGAGGTCATTGATTGTGGAACTTACGATCACACACGCACACACTACCCGATTTTTGGTAAAAAAGTCGGAGAAGCAGTGACAAGTGGACAAGCAGATTTAGGTGTTTGTATTTGCGGTACAGGTGTTGGCATTAACAACTCTGTTAACAAAGTTCCAGGTATTCGTTCAGCTTTGGTTCGTGATATGACAACAGCGATTTATGCTAAAGAAGAGTTAAATGCTAATGTCATCGGTTTTGGTGGTAAAATCACAGGCGAACTTCTCATGGGTGATATTATCGAAGCATTTATCAAAGCTGAATACAAACCAACGGCAGAAAATAAAGCATTGATTGAAAAAATTGCTCAAGTTGAAACAGTTAATGAAGAACAAAGTTCACCAGATTTCTTTGATGAATTTCTTGAAAAATGGAACCGTGGTGAATATCACGATTAGGAGATATTAGGATGATTCTTACAGTAACATTGAATCCGTCAATTGATATCTCTTATCCACTAGATGAATTGAAATTAGATACGGTAAATCGTGTCACTGAAGTTAAAAAAACAGCAGGTGGAAAAGGATTAAATGTCACTCGGGTCCTGTCAGAGATTGGGGATCATGTGACAGCAACTGGTTTTATTGGCGGAAAATTAGGTGATTTTTTGACGCAGCAACTTGATAAAAGTCAGATTAATCACCGTTTTTTCAAGATACATGGTGAAACTCGTAATTGTATTGCGATGTTGCATGAAGGCTTGCAGACAGAAATCTTGGAAGCAGGCCCAATGATTGACCAAGATGAGGCAGATGGTTTTCTTAATCATTTTCGTTACCTTTGCCCGTCTTATGATGTCATCACGATTTCAGGAAGTCTTCCAGTTGGTCTTGAAACGGATTATTATCAAAAAGTTATTGGACTTGCTAATTCGCAAGGCAAAAAAGTGGTGCTAGATTGTTCTGGTGAGGCTCTGGAAGCTGTTTTAACAGGTGATGACAAACCGTTTGTTATCAAGCCAAACACAGAAGAATTATCACAGCTTGTAGGAAGAGAAGTGAGCGATGATGTGGATGACTTAAAAGAAATCTTGCAAGCTGATTTGTTTGCAGGGCTTGATTGGGTGGTCGTTTCACTAGGCAGCAAAGGAGCTTTTGCGAAACACGGTGACCGCTATTACCGCGTTACCATTCCAAAAATCGATGTGGTCAATCCTGTTGGTTCTGGTGATTCAACGGTGGCTGGTATTGCGTCAGCGATTATCCATAACCTTTCCGACAAAGACTTCTTACGTCATGCGAATGCTCTTGGTATGTTAAACGCTCAAGAAAAAATGACAGGTCATGTCAATATGACAAATTACGAAAACTTATTTAATCAAATTCAGGTAGAAGAGGTATAAGAAAAATGGTATTAACACAAGAAAAACGCAGATTACTTGAGAAGCTTAGCTGTGATGGCGTGATTTCTGCTTTGGCATTTGACCAACGTGGAGCACTTAAACGCATGATGGCAAACTATCAAACAGAAGAACCAAGTGTTGAACAAATCGAACAATTGAAAGCCTTGGTTTCAGAAGAATTGACACCGTATGCGTCATCTATTCTTCTTGACCCTGAGTATGGTTTGCCAGCAAGTAAGGTTCGTGATGCGAATGCTGGACTTTTGCTTGCTTATGAAAAAACAGGTTATGATGCGACAACGACTAGCCGCTTGCCAGATTGCTTAGTCGAATGGTCTGCTAAACGTCTTAAAGAAGAAGGAGCTGATGCAGTGAAATTCTTGCTTTATTATGACGTTGATGGTGATGAATACGTTAATCTTCAAAAACAAGCTTATATCGAACGCATTGGTGCCGAATGTAAAGCTGAAGATATGCCATTCTTCCTTGAGATTTTGACTTATGATGAAAACATCACTGACAATACAAGCGCAGCATTTGCCAAAGCAAAACCTCACAAAGTTAACGAAGCCATGAAAGTTTTTTCTGACGACCGCTTTGGTATTGATGTGCTCAAGGTTGAAGTCCCTGTCAACATGAAATATGTTGAAGGTTTTGCGGACGGTGAAGTGGTTTACACTAAAGAAGAAGCTGCTAAAGCTTTCAAAAACCAAGAAGCAGCAAGTCATTTGCCATATATCTATCTTAGCGCAGGTGTTTCAGCAAAGCTTTTCCAAGAAACGTTGGTATTTGCGGCTGAATCAGGTGCTAAATTCAACGGTGTCCTTTGCGGACGTGCTACTTGGGCTGGCTCTGTACAAGTGTATATCGAAGAAGGCGAAGCCGCAGCGCGTGAATGGCTAAGAACACAAGGACGCAAGAATATCGAAGAACTCAACGCAGTCCTTACCAAAACAGCCAGCTCATGGAGTGAGAAAGTTATCGAACCAGTGTTTGCTTAAACTCAAACTCTAACTCATTAAAACTTCTTTTATATTAATTTGTTTTTTGAAATTGGGAATGTTGGTTGTGAGGGCTAGCTTTCCCTTTTTAAGGAGAATTTTATGGTTATAGAATTAAAAAATGATTTCTTAACAGTTCAGTTTAAGGAATTTGGTGGCGCTTTGTCATCCATAAAAGATAAAGACGGCGTCGAATATTTGTGGCAAGGAAATCCAGAGTATTGGAGTTCACAAGCACCAGTATTATTTCCGATTTGTGGGAGCTTACGTGATGATGAAGCTATTTATCGTCCTAGTAGCCGTCCCCATTTTACAGGTGTGATACCGCGACATGGTTTGGTGCGTAAGAAGACTTTTACTTATGAACCATTATCTGAAAATAGCCTTGCTTTTTCAATCACCCCTGATGCGGAAATGTTGGCCAATTATCCTTATGATTTTGAGTTGAAAATCATTTACACTTTGATTGGAAAGACGATTAAAACAAGTTACCAAGTGACAAATCGCGAGACAGAAAAGGTCATGCCTTACTTTATTGGTGGGCACCCTGGGTTTAATTGCCCATTGCTTGCTGATGAGTGTTATGAAGATTATTATCTCGAATTTGAAAAAGAGGAAACTTGTACTGTTCCAGAATCTTTTCCAGAAACAGGGCTTCTTGATGTGAATAAGCGTACGCCATTTTTAGAAAAGCAAAATATTCTAAATTTGGATTATGCTTTGTTTGCCAAAGATGCCATTACTTTGGATAAATTAGCTTCACGAAGTGTTTCTCTCAAATCTCATAAACATGATAAAGGATTACGCTTGGATTTTGCAGATTTCCCTAATCTGATTTTATGGTCAACAACGACTAAAGGTCCTTTTATTGCCTTGGAACCATGGAGTGGTTTGTCAACATCGCTTGATGAGAGTGATGTTTTAGAAGATAAACGTCAGGTTACTTTTGTGCCTTCTGAAGGAACTGATGAGAAATCTTTTTCTATTACTATTTTTTGAAAATGTTTAAAAATAAATAAAAATAATTAAAAAATAAACAAGAAAGGGTTTACACAATTAAAGTTGTGTGTTATATTATAGCCATAGAAATTAAATAGAGTGGATTGTAACTAAGACATTAGGCAAGACCGCAAATAATCTAGACGGGGGAGGTCTAGCTTGTTTGTGGTTTTTTATTGCCTAAAAACCACTGGGGAGGGGTCAAATGTTTCGGATTGTACAAGCGCTCAACAATAATGTTGCCTTAGTTAAGGATGAACAAGGGCAACAAGCTGTCGTTATGGGATTAGGAATTGTTTTTCATAAGAAAAAAGGTGACTTAATCGTACCAAGCAAAGTTGAAAAGATTTTTTCTTTAAGAACAGAAGAATCAAAAGAAAACTTTTTAACGCTTTTGAAAAATATTCCACTTGATATCTTAACAGTCACTTACAATATGATTGATCGATTAGTTGATAAATATCATTTTCCTGTTCAGGAGTATTTATACGTGACGCTGACAGATCATATTTATTCAGTTTATCAAAAGCTGTTAAAAGGAAATTATCAGGAAAGTCATTTACCAGATATTTCTGATGCTTATGAGACAGAATTTGCGATGGCAAAAGAAGCAGTTGAGATGTTAAGTCAAAAATTGTCAGTTGTTTTTCCTGACGACGAAGTTGGACGCATGGCTTTGCATTTTATCAATGCAAAAGGTGATTACGAGGTTTCAGAAAATAAGCAAGAACATGCAAGAAAGCGTGTCTTGGAATTGGTTGAAGAAGAATTATCAAGTAGCGGCATTAAACGTAGCGTAGACAATGGCAATTTATATGACCGTTTGATGATTCATCTCACCTATCTGATTAATCGATTGCAGACAAATCAACAAGATGAAACGTCGTTAATCAATATGGAGGAATTTGTTAAATCAGATTATCCACAAGCTTATCAAATCGGACAAGCTATTTACGATGTGATTGAAAAAGAATTAGACATAGATTTATCACGCAGTGAACGTGTTTATCTAGTTATACATATTCAACGTTTATTGAAATAAGGAGAGAAAAATGTACAAATTACCAGAAGATTTTATTTTTGGTGGCGCAACAGCAGCTTACCAAGTTGAAGGTTCAACAAAAGAAGGTGGTAAAGGAGCAGTTGCTTGGGATGATTTTCTAGCTGAACAAGGTCGCTTTAGTCCAGACCCTGCAAGTGATTTTTATCACCAATACCCACAAGATATCGAACTTTGTGAAAAATTTGGTGTCAATGGGCTTCGCTTATCAATTGCTTGGAGCCGTATTTTCCCAAATGGAACTGGTGAAGTCAATCAAGAAGGTGTGGATTTTTATCACAAGGTTTTTGCAGAATGTCAAAAACGTGGCATTACAGCATTTGTAACTCTTCATCACTTTGATACACCAAAAGTGTTGTTTGATAACGGTGATTTCTTAAACCGTGACACGATTGAAGCTTTTGTTGATTATGCAAAATTCTGTTTTGAAGAATTTACAGAAGTTCGTCACTGGAGTACTTTCAATGAAATCTATCCAGTCGCAACTAACCAATATCTACTTGGAATTTTCCCACCAGGTATCAAATATGACCTTTCAAAAGTTATCCAATGTCTTCATAATATGATGTACGCACATGCGCGTGTGGTTAATTTGTTCAAAGACGGTGGCTACCAAGGTGAAATTGGTGTGGTTCATTCTCTTGAAACCAAATACCCTGCAACTGATAGTGAAAAAGATAAACATGCCGCTTTCCTAGATGATGCGTTATCAATTCGTTTCTTACTTGATGCAACTTATCTAGGTTATTATTCAAACGAAACAATGAAAGCGCTTAAAGAAATCTGCGCTGCTAACAATGCAAGCTACGAATTTCTTGATAGTGACTTTGAGGAAATGAAAAAAGCTAGTCACCGTAATGACTACCTTGGTATCAATCATTACCAATGTCACTTTGTTAAAGCCTACAATGGTGAAAATGCTATCCATCACAACGGTACAGGTGATAAAGGAACATCAGTTTACAAAGTGAAAGGTATCGGGGAACGTATTTACAAAGAAGGAATTCCAAGAACAGATTGGGACTGGATTATCTATCCTGAAGGTTTGTATGATTTGCTCCTTCGCATTAAAGCGGATTACCTACATTACAACAAAATCTACATCACAGAAAATGGTATGGGGTACAAAGATAACTTTGATGATGGTATCATTATGGACCAACCGCGTATCGATTACTTGAAAGTTTACCTTCAATCACTTGCCAAAGCAATTGATGCTGGGGTTAATGTTAAGGGATATTTCCTATGGTCATTGATGGATTGTTTCTCATGGTCAAATGGCTATAATAAACGCTACGGTTTGTTCTATGTGGATTTTGAAACACAAAAACGTTATCCAAAAGCGTCAGCTTACTGGTATAAACACATTAGCGATACAAAAATTGTAGAATAGGGGATTTAGAAAATGGATAAAAAAGAATTACAAATGTTAGGTTTTGAAATTGTGGCTTACTCAGGTGATGCAAGGAGCACACTTCTTCAATTGCTTAAGGAAGTTCGCTCTGGCAACTTTGATAATGTTGATAAAGCGATTAAAGATGCTGACGAAAATTTGGCTAAAGCTCACAATGCGCAAACACAATTGCTAGCACAAGAAGCAGGTGGTGAAGATTTGGAACTTGGATTTATCTTTGTTCACGGTCAAGACCACTTGATGACAACTTTGTTGTTGCGTGATATCATTTCGGATTTTATTGAATTATATAAAAATCGTTAATTTTTGAAAAAGAAAGGAAGAAAACCGTGGCTTGGTAATTGTATAATCTCCTCTCATTTGCCAAGCCTAGGTTTTTGGGGAGTTGTATCATGGACAAACTCATTCAACAAATTGAAAAAGGGAAACCTTTTTTTGAAAAAGTTTCTCGTAACATTTATTTAGGTGCCATTCGTGATGGTTTCCTTGCGTCAATGCCAGCGATTCTCTTTTCTAGTATCTTTATCTTGATTGCATCGATTCCAGATGTGTTCGGAGTGACTTTACCAGAAGATTTCTCAAATTGGCTTTGGAAGATTTATAACTACTCAATGGGTGTCGTTGCGCTTCTGGTTTCAGCAACAACTGCACGTTGCTTGGCAGAATCTGTTAACCGTAAGATACCAGGTAATAAGAAAATCAATGCGGTTTCTGTTATGCTTGCCTCAATTGTCAGCTTCTTGATGTTGAGTGCTGATGAGCTTGACGGTGGTCTTGCTAGTGGTTATATGGGGACAAAAGGTATCCTAGCAGCCTTTGTAGCAGCCTTTATCACTGTTAATGTTTACAAATTCTGTGTTATTCGTGACATCACTATCAAGATGCCAAAAGAAGTACCAGGAACGATTTCGCAAACATTCCGTGACATTTTCCCATTCTCATTTGCCGTGTTTGCAGCTGTTATCATTGATACAGTTATCCGTCATTTCTTTGGTACCTCATTTGCGGAAGCTGTTATCACACTTCTTCAACCATTGTTCACTGCAGCAGATGGTTACCTTGGAATTGCCATTATCTGGGGTGCTATGGCCCTCTTCTGGTTCGTTGGTGTGCATGGTCCATCAATCGTAGAACCAGCTATCGCAGCGATTATCTATGCGAATGTTGAAACTAACCTTCAATTGTTTAAAGCTGGGGAACATGCTTCAAACGTATTGACTGTCGGTCTTGGTAACTTCGTTGGTACTATGGGTGGTACTGGTGCTACACTTGTCGTTCCATATCTTTTCTTGCTATTTGCTAAATCAAAACAATTGAAAGCCGTTGGTAAAGCGTCATTTATCCCAGTTAGCTTTGCTGTTAACGAACCTTTGCTTTTTGCAACACCAATCATTCTTAATCCTTACTTCTTTATTCCATTCCTTTTAGCGCCAATTGCCAACGTTTGGATTTTCAAATTCTTTGTTGATGTGCTTCAAATGAACAGCTTCATGTATGTTCTTCCTTGGGCAACACCAGCTCCGATTGGACTTATTCTTGGTACAGGCGTTAGCCTTCTAGCTGTTATTCTTGTCTTTCTTCTTATTGCTGTTGATGCGATTATTTACTTCCCATTCATCAAAGCTTATGATGCTTCACTTCTTGAAGAAGAAGCTGAAAATGCTGCAATAGAAGAACTTGAAAGTATTACTCCAGTAAAAGCTGCAGAAAAAGTTGTTGAAGCAAAACCTGCTGTTAAAGTGACAACTGATAAACCAATCAACGTCTTAGTTCTTTGTGCCGGTGCTGGTACAAGTGCTATGCTTGCTAATGCTCTTACTGAAGGAGCTGCTGCAACAGGTGCTAATATTACAGCATCAGCTGGCGCTTACGGTTCACATTATGAAATCATGAAAAACTTTGATATGATTGTGCTTGCTCCACAAGTGAACTCATTCTACGAAGATATCAAGAAAGATACAGATGCCCTTGGTATCAAGTTAGCAGCTACAAAAGGTGCTGAATACATTAAATTAACCCGTGATCCAGAAGGTGCAGTAGCCTTCGTAATGTCATACTTTGACTAACTGATGTATTAAAAGCTAGGAAAAAATTATGAAAAAGCTAAAGAAGATTGTCATGGCAAGTGCAGCAGTATTTAGTCTAGCTTTTGCTGGAACTACCATGACTAAAGCCGATAACTTCATCAATGGTGCTGATATTTCAATCCTTGATGAGATGGAATAAAGCGGAGCTATTTACAAAATCAATGGTAAACAACAAGATCCGCTGACAATTTTAAAAAATAATGGTGTTAATTATGTTCGCTTGCGACTTTGGGTTGATCCTTATGATGCAAATGGTAATGCCTACGGCGCAGGAACTAATGATTTAAACAGAATGTTAAAATTAGCCAAACGTGCTAAAAATAAAGGGTTGAAAGTCTTACTCGATTTCCATTACAGTGATTTCTGGGTTGATCCTGGAAAGCAAAATCTTCCCAAAGCTTAGCAGAATCAATCCTTTGAACAATTAAATTCAAGTGTCTATTCTTACACAGCTGATGTCCTTAATCAGATGAAGTCACAAGGCATTTACCCTGATATGGTGCAAATCGGAAATGAATTAAACAGCGGTATGCTTTGGCCTTACGGAAAAAGCTGGGGCGGTGATGGAAAGGAATTCACTCGCCTAGCGACTTTCTTAAAATCTGGTGTTCAAGCTGTGAAAGACACGCAGCAAAGTAACACACCAATCATGCTTCATTTAGCAGACGGTGGTGACAAATCAGCTTTTCAATGGTGGTTAGACGAAATCACTAATCAATCCGTTGATTTTGATATTGTCGGTATTTCTTATTACCCATATTGGCACGGTACATTAGCGGAACTCTCTGAAAATATGGATAATATCAGCGAACGCTACAACAAAAAAGTTGTTGTGGTTGAAACAGCTTATGCCAATACTCTTGACAATCTTGACCAAAAGACAAATGCTGTCACAGCAATAGAAGAAGCAGCAGCTGGTTACAAAGCTAGCCAAGATGGTTAGTACGAATTTTTGACAGATTTAGTTGATAAGATTAAGGATGTCAAAAATAACAATGGACTTGGTTTCTTCTATTAGGAACCACTCTGGTA
>NZ_DEQF01000025.1:10808-11106 GCF_002360305.1 Streptococcus sp. UBA3373
GAAAATCAAGCTGTCTTCGATTTCCAAGGAAATGCTTTACGTGGCATCAAAGCCTTTAATTACTCTAATCTAACAAATCTCCTTCAAAACAATAGCTTTGAATGGGATGGTTATACCGAAAGTCCATCATCTTGGAATGTTTGGAAAAATGGCCAAATTTCTGGGATTAAGACCGAAGTTTATGATAATACGCGTTATAAACTCAGCTTCTGGTCAGACAAAGCATATGAAAGTTCTATCTATCAAACAGTAGGAAATCTCAGCTCAGGTACTTACAAATTAAGCATCGATGCTATGG
>NZ_DEQF01000052.1:0-28533 GCF_002360305.1 Streptococcus sp. UBA3373
TAAATACTAAATCTATTGTCAAGAGAATTTGAAATTTTTTTCTTAATACACAAAAAACAGTAGTCGTATTTGACTACTGTTCTGATATAGCAAAGAGTTTATTGATGCATTTTTCGGTACTCTTCGGCTTCTTCTGGTGTTGAAAGGACAAAATGTCCTGGAGTGATTTCGTGCATTTGACGTTCTTGTCCGTCCAATTCCTGACTTGGATCGTACTCAGTGTGAACACGAGTGCGTTCTGACTCTGGATCTGGCTCAGGAATAGCACTTAATAGGCTCTTAGTATATGGATGGATAGGGTGGTTATAAACGTCGTCAGATGTCCCTATTTCAAGCATTTTACCCCAGTGCATAACCCCAATACGGTCAGAGATGTATTTCACCATTGAGAGGTCATGGGCAATGAAAAGGTAGGTTAAGCCTTGTTCTCTTTGAAGTTTTTGCATTAGGTTAACAACCTGTGCCTGAATTGACACGTCCAAAGCTGAAATTGGCTCGTCAGCGATGATAAATTTAGGTTGTACAGCCAATGCGCGTGCAATACCGATACGTTGACGTTGACCACCTGAAAACTCGTGTGGGTAACGTGTTAAGTGGTCTTTATTCAAACCAACCAAGGCAAGCAATTCTTGAACTCTTTGGTCACGCTCTTCTTTCGTTTTAACCAATTTATGTACATCAAGTCCTTCTGCAACAATATCACGGATTTTCATACGTCCGTTCAAGCTGGCTTGAGGATCTTGGAAGATCATTTGAACATTTTTACGGAATTCGTGTAATTCTTTTCCTTTTAGATGAGAAATGGTTTCACCGTCAAAGTCAATCTCACCTTTACTGATATCATATAATTTTAGGATAGCACGACCAACGGTGGTTTTCCCTGATCCTGATTCACCCACAAGACCAAAGACTTCACCTTCATAAATATCAAAACTGATATTGTCGATCGCTTTTACTTCGTTCCTTTTTCCTTCGTTAAATGACAATGACACATTTTTAAGCTCGACAAGCTTTTTTTTGTTTTCAGTCATTAAGCTTTTCTCCCTTCAAGCTCTTTCCATTTCGCCCAACGTTTTTGAATTGGCAATGGTGGTTCTACTTTAGGCGAGCGTTCATCTAATAGCCATGTTGCAGCGTAATGCGTATCACTCACTTTAAAGAGTGGTGGTTCTTCTTCGTAATCAATATCTAAAGCAAATTCATTACGTGGTGCAAAGGCATCCCCTTTTGGAGGATTAAGAAGATCTGGTGGTGTTCCAGGAATAGATTGAAGGCTACCTGTTTCTGTGTCTGTTGTTGGCATAGAATTCAACAATCCCCAAGTGTATGGGTGTTGTGGATTGTAGAAAACTTCATCTACTGTTCCATACTCAATGATTTTACCAGCATACATAACAGCAACACGATCAGCCATACCAGCAACAACACCTAAGTCGTGGGTAATAAAGACAATTGATGAATTACGTTCTTTTTGAATTTTCTTCATCAAGCTCAAAATTTGGGCTTGGATCGTTACGTCTAGGGCTGTTGTTGGTTCGTCGGCAATCAAAACATCTGGGTTGGCTGCTAGGGCAATAGCGATAACGGCACGTTGACGCATTCCCCCTGACCATTGGTGTGGGTAATCATTGATATGTTCTTCAGCTTTTGGAATACCTACACTTTTCATCAATTCCAAAGCACGTTTGAGAGCTTCTTGTTTTGATACTTTTTCGTGAATCATAATTGGTTCAGCGATTTGTTGACCAATTCGCATAGTTGGGTCAAGACTGGTCATTGGATCTTGGAAGATCATGGCAATTTCATTCCCACGAACTTTAGTCCATTCGTCTTCTTTAAGGTCAAGCAATTTTTTGCCCATAAAGTCAATATCACCTGTAATGTTCGCATTAGGAGCTGACAAGCCCATCAATGTTTTAGTTGTTACAGATTTACCTGAACCTGATTCACCTACGATAGCAAGGGTTTCCCCTTTTTTAAGGTCAAAATTGACATCGCGAATCGCTTTAATTTCTCCAGCATAGGTGTGAAAATCTACTCGGAGGTTTTTAACTTGTAAAATTGTTTCTTCACTCATCTTTTTCCTCCTAACGATCACCAGATTTTGGATCAAATGCATCACGAAGACCATCACCCAATAAAATAAAGGCAAGTGAAATCAATACCAAGGCCATTGAAGGTAGTATTACTTGATATGGATAGTATTGTAAGTATTCTTGAGCATCCGTAATCAATGAACCTAGTGAAGCCGTTGGTGGTTTTACCCCTAGGTTAATCGCAGAAAGGACTGCTTCATACATGATGGCACTTGGAACGGTCATCATGATTTGAACGATAATAATCCCTGAAATATTTGGAAGGATATGTTTAAAGGCAATTTTTGGTGCACTTTCACCAAGCGAACGAGCTGCCAAAACAAACTCTTGTTCACGGTAAGATAAGGTCAAGTTACGCACTTGACGCGCCATTGAAGTCCATCCAACGATGGCAATTGAAATGATAATTGAAGTAATACCATTTCCTAGCAAAAGACCAAGCATGGTAACGATAACCAAGTTAGGAATTGATGAAACAACCTCGATAATACGTTGCATGACCATATCGACGCGTCCACCAACGTAACCTGAAATCAGACCATAGGTTACCCCGATTAAAAGGTCAATCAATGTCGCAACAATCGCGATAAGAAGGGAAATACGTACCCCAACGATGATACGTTTGGCAAGGCTACGACCTAGGTTATCTGTACCTAAGATGAATTTTGTTCCTTCAGGAACCCCTTGTTCTTTATAAACATTAGTTGGTTCTGTGTTTCCAGAATAAGTAATGGTACCATTCCAGAATGGAAGATCACCACTTAATTTCGGTGGAAGGTTACGGTAAGTCGTCACTTCCTTTGTATTAAAGGCGTTGGCTTCATCACGGGTTACAAAAGCAACTGAAGCAATTGAGAAAACGATCAAGAAAGCTAAGAACCACATTGAAATAACGGCTAATTTATTTTTCTTGAGACGACGCCATGCATCTTGCATAAAAGAAAGAGCAGGCTTCTCAATTTTTTCTTGCATATTTGCTGAACCGATGCCAACAAGTTTAAATTCTCTATTTTTTTCTGCCATCTTTTTCTCCTTATTGCAAGCGTACACGTGGATCAACTATACTTGTTGCAATATCTGTGATCAAAATAGCTACCATCAACATCATTGCATAAACAATAGTAGTTCCCATGATAACGGGATAATCTTTAGCAGGGATAGACGTTACAAATTGTTGTCCAATTCCTGGAATTGAGAAAATTTGTTCAATCAAGGCAGAACCTGTTAGAAGGTTAGCAGCCATTGGTCCTACTAACGTTAAGACAGGAATCATTGAGTTACGGTAAGCGTGTTTGCGTGTGACTTGACGTCTTGTCAAACCTTTAGCAATAGCTAATTGGATGTAATCTGAACTCAATGTTTCAATCATTTGACCCCTAAAGAATCGTGTCACTTGAGCAAAAACTGGAATAGCTAAGGCAACTGATGGGAGGACAGTTTGAGCAAACGTACCCCAACCAGCTAATGGGAATAGATTCCATTTAAATCCGAACAATACCAACAAGAATAGACCTGTAATGAAAGATGGTACTGAGATACCTAATGTTGAGATAACACTAAGCACACCATCAATCCAGTTATTTTTGTTACGGGCTGAAGCAGCACCGACTAAAATACCTGAAACCAAACCAATGATAAGAGCTTGCACACCCAATTGTACAGAAACGCCCAAGCGTTGTGAAATCAAACGTGATACTGGTTGGTTGATTGATTGGTAACTTGTTCCAAAATCACCATGAAGAACATTCCAAAGGTAAGTAAGATATTGTTGCCAAACAGGTTTATCCAAGCCATATTGCTTGTTCATCATAGCAATCATTTCATCTGTTAGTTTTGGATTGTTATAAGGAGTCCCAGGCATAACTTGCATGAGGAAAAACGACAGGGTAACCACGACCCAAAGTGTTACAAGTAGAATCGCAACACGTTTAAGAATGTATTTTATCATAATATTTCCTTCTCTTTATTGCTTTTGTTGGCAGGATAAGACCTTTCCTGTCAACAAAAGCAAGAATTGGTCATATCCAATTCTTGCCCATTAGTGAATGCTGCTTAAAGATTATTCTTTATAGGCATAGGTGAAATCAACTTGCAACCCTGTTGAATTACGAACAAGTCCTTTTAATGAAGGATTTTGAAGTGATTCTGTGCTACGGAAGTAGATTGGGTTGTAGTCTGCATTTTCATAAAGAATTTTTTCTGCTTCTTTATAATCTTCAGCAGCTGCCGCTGGGTCTAGAGCATCTGTTGTCACAGCTTTTTCGTAAGCCGCATCATACTCTGGACTTGACAACTTACCGTAGTTGTAAGATGAATTGCTTGTAAATAGACTATAGAATGTTGAACCTTCTGGGTAGTCACCGCCCCAAACATTCATAACAACATCAAAGTTTTGGTTCTTAGAATCTTGCAAACGTTGTTTGAATGTGACAAATTTTTCTTCAACAGTTAATCCTGGAAGAGCATCTTCCCAAGTTTGTTTGAGGTAGTCAACAGAAGCTTTCGCAACTGAGCTATCTGCATCTGAGGTAACCGTCAAGGTCAATGAGTCTGTTCCAAGTTCAGCTAAACCTTCTTTGAAGAGTTTTGCAGCTTCTTTTTCATTGTAGCTGTATCCTGGAGCAACGTAATTTGTCAAATCTGTACCGTCAGGTAATTTTTCAAGTCCGTAAGGTACCAAAGCAGTTGCTGGTTTAGAACCTGTATCAATCGCTGCTTTAACGATTCCTTCACGGTCAGTTGCTAAGTTAAGGGCTTGACGAATTTTTGTATTTGTCAATGCTTTAACAGAACCTGATTGGTTGTAAACCAAGTAAGCTGTTGTTGCTTCAGGAACATCTACAACATCTTTATTGCTCTTGTTGGCATTGTAGATAGCTTCTGTACCAGAAATGCTTGCGGTATCCAATTGACCGTCTTTGTACATTTGAACAGCTGTATCTGGTTTTTTGATGGTTTGGATGTTAACTTTTTCATTCTTAACATCTTTGACATCCCAGTAGTATTTATTTTTAACTAATGTAAATGTACCGTTTGTTCCGTTCCAATCTTTTACAGTGTACGGACCAGAATAAAGGGCTTTGTCTGAACTTGTTCCGTAGTCATCGCCTGTTTTTTCCACGAAAGCTTTACTTTGTGGCATGAAGTTTGTGAATGACAACAAGCTCATGAATTGTGGTGATGGGCTTGACAAAGTAAAGATGACTTTATTACCATCTGCTTTGACACCAAGTTCATCAACACTCTTTGTTCCGTTGATAACCTCTTCGGCGTTCAAAACGTGGGCATCTGAAACTAAGTAAGCATACTCTGAAGCTGTTTTTGGATCAACGATACGTTGCCATGTGTAAACGAAATCTTCAGCTGTCAAGTCACTTCCGTCTGACCATTTAAGGTTGTCACGCAAAGTGGCTGTGTAAGTAAGACCATCATCTGAAACTTCGATATCTTTCGCTGCTAAATCTGGTTGCAAATCACCATTTTTATCGCGACGAAGCAAGTTACTTCCTGAGTTACCAATAGCAATAGATGAATAAGTATCCGTTACTTTTGAAATATCTAAAGTGCTAATTTCAGTTGGTAAGTACCAATTAATTTCATCTTTCGATGAAGACGTTGTCGAGCTGCCCCCACCACAAGCTGTCAAAACAGCTGCAGAAACAAGGGTTACAGCTCCTAAGCTAATGCGTTTCCATGCTTTATTATTTAGTGACATGTGACGCTCCTCCTAGTTGTTCTCTAAAAATTATATTATTTGACAGATAAGATTATAACATAAATTTATCTTAAAGAGAATACTTTTGTCAGAATTTTTTGTCAGATTATCTCCCATGCAAACTGTGATATAATGGTAGATACCTAATTATTTTAATAGACAAAGGATGGAATTGATGAAGAAGTTCATTGCTTGTTTGGCCATTTTGATGGCTTTCTTTACCGTTAAAGTTTCTGCCGATGATTTTGACGTTCCTGCCAAGCACGCGATTGCTGTGGAAGCAACGACAGGAAAGGTCTTATACGAAAAAGATGCAACTACGCCTGCAGGTATTGCATCAATCACAAAAATTTTAACGGTTTACATGGTTTACAAAGAGATTAATGAGGGCCATTTGTCTTGGGATACGCGTGTTCCCATTTCAGATTATGCGTATCAGTTAACAGCGAATTCGGACGCCAGCAATGTGCCCATGGAAGCTCGAGAATACACTGTTGAACAATTGGTTAATGCTGCCATGGTTGCCAGCGCCAATAGTGCCGCTATTGCACTTGCGGAGCAAATTGGTGGAAGCGAAAGCCATTTTGTGGATATGATGAAGGAACAACTAAAGGAATGGGGCATTACAGATGCAACGTTAGTCAACGCTTCTGGTCTAAACAACAGTTACTTGGGCGACAATATTTACCCTGGTTCTAGCAGTTCAGATGAAAATATGATGAGCGCTAGAGATGTGGCTATCATTGCTCAACACCTTATCAACGAATACCCTGATATTTTGAAAATTACCAATCAAGCGACAGCTGATTTTGATGGGACAACCATCCATACCTATAATTATATGTTAAAAGGGATGCCTTATGAACGCGATGGCGTGGATGGCTTGAAAACAGGAACAACCGAATTAGCTGGTGCGTCTTTTGTAGCTACTTCTGTTGAAAATGGCATGCGTGTGATTTCCGTCATTTTAAATGCAGACGACTGGGAAAACAATACCTATGCTCGTTTTGAGGCAACAAATGATTTGTTGGATTATGTTAAAGCCAATTTCGAGATGAAAACATTGATTAAATCAGGTGATAGTTACCAAAAGAGCAGGGCTCTTGTCAAAGACGGTAAGGAAAAATCAGTCACAGCAGTCGCTGAAAAAGATTTGAAAGTGGCTTGCCGTATCAATACTGAACCAAGTGCAACTTTTAAAACGGAGGAAAATGGCTACGAAGCTCCAATTCTCCAAGGTCAAAAAGTTGGAACCTTTAGCTACGATGACAAGCAGATTGTCGGAACAGGCTATTTGGAGTCAGAGCCTAGTGTGACAGCCGTCGCAAAAACCAACGTAGAAAGAAGTTTCTTCCTCAGAGTTTGGTGGAACCATTTTGTGACTTTCGTCAACGAAAAACTCTAATAATAACCTTTTCAAGTAAAAAAATAGGGCTTACCTTATAACAAGGTAAGCCCTATTTGTGTGGCGTTCTCTATTATCCAACAGAACCTTCCATTTCATAACTGATTAAACGGTTCAATTCAACGGCGTATTCCATTGGTAATTCTTTGGTGAATGGTTCAACAAATCCCATAACAATCATCTCTGTCGCTTCTTGTTCAGAAAGGCCACGACTCATGAGGTAGTACAATTGTTCTTCTGAAATCTTAGAGACTTTAGCTTCATGTTCCAAAGCGACTTGTGAATTGTGGATTTCGTTAAACGGAATAGTATCTGAACGTGACAAATCATCCATGATAATGGTGTCACATTCGATGTGGCTGACCGATTTCTTAGACTCTTTGTTGAAGGTTACTTGTCCACGATAATCCACTTTTCCGCCACCTTTTGCGATTGATTTTGACACGATAGATGATGACGTGTGTGGGGCATTGTGAATCATTTTTGCACCTGTATCTTGGTGTTGCCCCTGATTAGCAAAGGCGATTGATAACATAGTACCACGCGCTCCTTCACCGTCAAGGTAAACAGATGGATACTTCATGGTTGTTTTGGCACCAAGGTTTCCGTCAATCCATTCAACCGTAGCATTCTTTTTCGCGGTAGCACGTTTCGTTACCAAGTTATAAACGTTATCTGACCAGTTTTGGATGGTTGAATAACGCATATAGCTGCCCTCGAGAGCAAAAATCTCAACAATAGCAGCGTGCAAGCTGGCAGATGAATAGTTAGGAGCCGTACAGCCTTCCACGTAATGAACACTTGCTCCTTCATCTACGATAATCAGCGTACGTTCAAATTGCCCCATCGCTTCATTATTGATACGGAAATAGGTTTGAAGCGGGATATCCACTTTAACCCCTTTTGGTACGTAGATAAAAGTTCCTCCAGACCAAAAGGCTGAGTTTAAAGCAGCCAATTTATTATCTGTTGGCGGAACTAATTTTGAAAAGTATTTTTTAAAGAGGTCAGGATATTCTTTCAAAGCAGAATCCGTATCTGTGAAAATAATACCTAGCTTGTCATACTCTTCTTTCATGTTGTGGTAAACAACTTCTGATTCGTATTGGGCTGAAGCACCAGCCAAATACGCACGTTCTGCTTCAGGGATACCAATTCGTTCAAAGGTTTCTTTGATTTTATCTGGAACGTCGTCCCATGAACGGGCAGGTTTGTCAGACGCTTTTTGATAATAGGTAATGTCGTCAAAATTGATATCTGACAAATCAGGGCCCCACGTTTGCATAGGCATTTCATTAAATATTTTTAGGGATTTCAAACGGAAATCGAGCATCCATTCAGGTTCGCCTTTTTCCGCTGACATTTCACGAACAACCTCTTCGCTGATTCCTTTTCCCGTAGAAAAGACAGGCGTGACATCATCGTGAAAACCAAATTGATATTCCCCAAGATCAATTGGTTTTGGTGTTACTTTTTCATTGTTTTCAGACATTTAATCACCTTCTCTATCGTCATTATCATCCATTGCAATCGCTTTTTTGAGCGCATTCCATGCAAGTGTTGAACATTTGATTCGTTGAGGGAATTTAGACACGCCTGCCAAAAAGGCTGCGTCACCTAATTTTTTTTGTTCTGCAGAGCTTTGTCCTTGGACCATTTCTGAAAAAATCTCAGCTAAAACCAAGGCTTCTTCCTTGGTTTTGCCAATCACTGCATCAGTCATCATGCTTGATGAGGCTGTTGAAATGGTGCAACCGTCGCCATCAAAAGCAATATCAGCAATACGGTCACCATCGAATTTAACAGAAAGTGAGATGACATCTCCACAGGTTGGATTATTCAAATGAACAGGTGTGGTATCATCAAGTTTGCCATGGTGGTGGGGATTTTTAGAATGGTCCGCCACAACCGCCATGTAGAGACTATCTAATTTAGAAAGTGCCATTGAAAAACTCCTTTGTCTTGACCAAGGCTTCCACCAAACGGTCACAATCTTCCTTGGTATTATATATGTAAAAACTTGCACGAACAGTTGATGGAATACCTAAATGAGTAAGTAGTGGTTGGGCACAGTGGTGACCAGCACGAACAGCAACCCCTTCATAATCCAAGGCCGTTGCCACATCATGCGGATGCAAACCTTCTACATTGAAGGCAATCACTCCCATGTGCTGGCTAGGGTCTTGTGGCCCATAAACCGTCACACCATCAATGGCTTGCAATTTTGGAAGGACATAGTTAACCAATTCTTGCTCATGAGCATGAACGGCGTCCATTCCGATATTGGTCAAGTAATCAACCGCAGCACCTAGAGCAATAGCTCCTGCAATATTAGAGGTTCCTGCTTCAAATTTCCATGGCAATTCTTTCCACGTTGCTTCTTGTTCATAGACAAAATCAATCATTTCACCGCCAAATTCGACAGGGGACATGCGATTTAGGAGTTCTTCTTTGCCATAAAGCACGCCAATACCTGTTGGACCTAGCATTTTATGGCCAGAAAAAGCAAAGAAATCGCAATCTAAATCCTGAACGTCAATAGCCATGTGAGGGGTTGATTGGGCACCGTCAACTACCATATAGGCCTCAACTTGATGAGCCAGCTCTGCCATTTCTTTAACGGGTTGCACAGAGCCTAACACATTAGACACATGGGCAATGCTGACAAATTTTGTCTTGGCATTGAGTTTTGCTCGGAAATCTGCCATATCAAGCTGGCCGTCTTTGAGGTAAACATACACGAGTTTTGCCCCTGTTTTACGGCACGCTTCTTGCCAAGGAATGAGGTTTGAGTGGTGTTCCATAATGGAAATCAAAACTTCATCATCTGCTTGTAACACTTCTTCTGCAAAACGAGCCACCCAGTTTAACCCTGTTGTGGTACCTCGCGTAAAGAGAACTTCCTTGGTCGATTTGGCATGGATAAATTGGCGGACTCTTTCACGACTGATTTCGTAAAGAGAGGTGGCACGCTCAGCAAGTGTATGCACTCCTCGGTGAACATTAGCATTCGTCGTGTGGTAATAATCGTTAAGAACATCAAGAACAGCCTGTGGTTTCTGTGTGGTCGCAGCATTGTCAAGATAAACTAAAGGTTCATCATTGACCACTTGGTCGAGAATAGGAAAGTCTTGATAAATTTTGTGAGCATCAAATGCAGTCATTTTAACGATTCTCCAATTTTTTATCTAAGACGTCAATCATTTCGTCATGTACTTCTTTGACTGGAATTTCTGTGATAACAGCGCCCAAGAAACCACGAATAACCAAGCGTTCTGCTGTATCCTTATCCAAACCACGGCTCATCAAATAATACATATCTTCTGGGTCCACTTGCCCGATAGAGGCAGCGTGACCAGCCGTGACATCATTTTCATCAATCAAAAGAATCGGGTTGGCATCTGAACGTGCCTTATCTGAAAGCATCAAGACACGGCTTTCTTGCTGAGCATCCGCCCCTTTAGCCCCATGAACAATATGTCCAATACCATTAAAGGTAAGGGTCGCACGTTCTAAAATAACCCCATGTTGCAAAATGTGACCAATAGAATTGCAACCGTAGTTTGTCACTCGAGTATCCACACCTTGCACTTGGCGTCCTGATGAGGCAGCGACGACTTTCAGATTAGCATGGCTACCATCTCCATACAAATCAGAGTCAAAGTCAGCAATCACATTACCTTCGTTCATGACACCTAGCGCCCAATCCACACTAGCATCTTTGCCATGACGGGCACGACGGCTAATATAAGTCGTTACGTTATCACCAAGACGGTCAATAGCCGAATATTTCACCTGACTACCATCGAGGGCAATCAATTCAACACCAATATTAGCGGTAGCTTTGGCATCTCCTTCACCAATTGTTTCAAAACGCTCTAAGTAATTCACGCGACTATTGCGTCCAGCGATGATGAGCACATGTTTGTTAAATGGCACCGCACTTGCTTTGTCTTGGTAAAACAAAGCTTCAATAGGCTCGTCAATTTCAACATTATCGGGAACGTAAAGCACTGCCGCACTGTTAAAATAAGCCATGTGGTAGGCTGCTAATTTGTCTTCCTTGGCTCCACGCGCCTTACAAAAGTATTTTTCAATAATATCAGGAATTTCTTCTAAAGCAGCGTAGAAATCCGTGAAAATCACACCTTGGTCAATCAAATGTGTAGGTAATTGTTCAAAAACAGTTTGTGTCCCTACTTGAACAAGTTTTGGATTGTCCCCAAGTGCTGTAAAATCAGGCACATTTGCCATAGCTTGGTCTTCTGAAAGGGTCCCGTCACCTAGATTCCAACGATGAAATTTGACACGATTAATTTCAGGTAAATCTAGGTGTTTGATGCTATTAAAAGCAGCCAAACGGCTATCTTGTAGCCATATGGGTTCTGCCTTGCTTAGTGAGAAATTAAGAATAGCTTCTTTTGTCATAAGTTGATGTTTACTCCTTTTTATCCTAATTTACGCGAGTAGAACCTACTGAAATTAGTAGGTTTTGACATCATTCATTACACTTCTTCCTCGTAGGTCAAACCAAGTTCTTCGGCGATTTTAGCGTAACCTTCTTTTTCAAGACGAGCAGCAAGTTCCGCACCGCCTGATAGTACAACGCGTCCATCCATCATGATATGCACAACATCTGGTGTAATGTAGTTCAAAAGTCGTTGGTAGTGAGTGATAATCATGGCACCAAAGTCATCACCACGCATGGCATTAACCCCTTTTGAAACAATTTTAAGAGCATCAATATCAAGGCCTGAGTCGATTTCGTCAAGAAGGGCAAATTTCGGTTCAAGCATCAACAATTGGAGGATTTCATTGCGTTTTTTCTCACCACCTGAGAAGCCTTCGTTGAGGTAACGCTCTGCCATTTCTTCTTTCATACCAAGAAAAGCCATTTTTTCATCTAATTTTGTGATAAAGTCCATCACTGAAATCTTGTCTTCATCTTCTTTTCCAGCATTCATAGCTGCACGGATAAATTCGGCATTGGTAATACCAGGAATTTCAGATGGGTATTGCATGGCAAGGAAGAGCCCGAGGCGAGCGCGCTCATCCACTTCCAATTCAAGGATGTTTTCGCCATCTAGCAAGATTTCACCTTGAGTCACTTCGTAGTTGGGATTTCCCATAATAGCGGCAGACAAGGTTGATTTCCCTGTTCCATTTGGTCCCATGATCGCAGCAATCTCACCTGTTTTGAGGGTCAAATTGACACCTTTTAAGATTTCCTTATCTTCAATAGAAACATGAAGATCTTTTATTTCGAGTACAGACATGTGTACGTTCCTCCCATTCATCAATATCGAATATCGCGATAATTTTCAGAAAATTACCGCATTTCTATAAGGCTATTACCCATTATAACAAAAAAAGCCATTTAAGGCTTTTTTTATTGCTTATTATTTTCGACGTTGCTTCCATTGCAACATAACAGCTTGGCGGTAGTCGCTATTTCCGATAAATTTAAGTGTATTAAAGAGTGGCGTACGACCAACACCCCAAATTTCCAGTCCTTCGATAAAGACTTCGAGGGCAAAGGCCAGACCGATAATCAATAACATGCCACCGACACGACTTGATACATTAAGCAACAAAGCAATCAAAGAGAACAAAATAGCAATGCCATAGACCACCAAAACCGCACCACGATGGGTAAAACCCATTGCTAGCAAGCGGTGATGCAAATGCATTTTGTCAGCTTCTGTGGCAGGACGACCAGATAATTTGCGTCGAATAATGGCAACTGTTGTGTCTAAGATTGGCACCCCAAGGATAATCACTGGTGTGATAACCGCTACTGCCGTCGAATTTTTCAGACCTTGCAGTGATAGCACTCCAATCATAAATCCGATAAAGAGGGCACCAGTATCCCCCAAATAAATAATAGCTGGATGATAGTTGTAAGGGAAAAAGCCTGCAATACAAGCAATTAACAGCAAAATGGTCAAGGTCAAGTAAAAATCCGTTTGCGGTAAAAAGAAGTAGGACACCAAAGCCATGGTTCCAAGGCTGATAATCGATACCCCACTAACCAAACCATCCAACCCATCAATCAGATTCATGGCATTGGTAATGGAAATAATCCAAAAGACCGTCAAAAAGAAGGTCACAACCGAATTAAACTCTAACAGCGGCCCGCCAAATGGAATTTTAAAACTATCAAAACGAAAGTCCGTAAACGCCCAGACAATGACCGCACCAATAATGATACCCAGCATTTTGGTCCGAGGCTTTAATTCAAAAATATCGTCAATATAACCTGTCGCCGTGATGATTAAAGCAGCGATAACCACAGGTAAAATGTAGTCAAAATAAGACACTACCCCTGGTATGCCTTTTAACACCTTTGGCATTAAAATCAAGGCAGACACCAAAAAAGACAGGAAAATGGCTAGACCACCGCTACTTGGCATAGGAACCTTGTTGATGCGTCTGGCATTGGGATTGTCAACAGCTCCCACACGAAAGGCGATAGAGCGAACAATCGGCGTCAAAAATAAAGACAGCAAAAAGGCACCAATCAGGACAAGAACGTAATCAATTGTAAATGGTATCATATTACATCAACTCAATCATTTTTAATTTTGTTAGGGCTGCAGTTGAGAGCATCTCAATACCATGTTCTTGTAAATATGCACGTGTTTTTGTCCCTGGGTTAGCGTATTCCAATAAACGCGCATACATCAAATTGGCATAATAAGACGGTTGATTTTGCAAATCAAGCAAAATCGTCATGTGGTAACTGTCTTGGTCCTTGTAGAGTTCAGACTCTTCAACTGGAAAATCAATGACTTTGGCAAAGGCAACGACAGACTTCAAGTCTGGAAAATCAAGCACATAGTGTACATAATCTGACGGATTGATATCCTCATCAGATGCTTCTGCTTCTTCTTGACTTGCCATAGCAGCGTCTGCTTCATTTTCAAGCATCGCTTCGACTTTTTCAAGTTTTTCATAGGCATCTGTATCCCCTTTTGACAACATGGTTTGTTCAAGTGTCTTGAAAAATTCTTCTGGGGACATATTTGACACGTCATCAAAAGCCGCTAAATCTTCAAAATTCAAATCTTTATTGAGTTCTGATTTGGTCACAAAGACATCAATACGGTCTTTTCTTGGAGTCACGCGGAAGCTAAGCATACCGCTATCTTTAAAGGTATCTGGCAAATCCAATTCATCCATGACAGAATAGAAGAACTCTTCTGTCTTTTCTTGTGGAATCAAAAAGTCTTTCAATTCCATACCACGTTCTTCCAAATCTTCCATACTAATCGTTATTTTAAGTGTTGTTTCACTAATCTGTTTCATTTCCATACTAAATTACCTCGCACGAGTAGTCATTATATTATACAGGAAAAGTCGCGCTTTTTCAATTTTAAAAAGTTAATTACCTTTTTAAAAATAGCTCTAGGCAGTAAAAAACAAGCAACTCGAATCGAGCTACTTACCTTATCTTATAGCATGAATTTCACTAAGCTGTAAACAATCAAGATGGTTCCCAAAACGATACGGTATTTACCAAAGACGGTAAAGTCGTGTTTCTTAACGTAATCTGTCAAGAAGCGAATTGAGTAAAGGCTGACTATAAAGGCTGTCACACTAGCTACAAACAAAATTAAGATTTGACTAGAGCTGAACACATTGCCGTCTAAGAAGAATTTCACAGCCTTCAAACCACTGTAACCAAACATGGTTGGAATCGCAAGGAAGAAGGTAAAGTCTGCGGCAACAGAACGGCTAGTTCCTAAAATGATAGCCCCCAAAATGGTTGCCCCTGAACGGCTGGTCCCTGGAACGATACTCAAGACTTGGAAACACCCAATCAAAAAGGCTGTTTTATAAGACATGCGTGCTAATTCAGTAACCTTTGGAGTGACATTGGCATTTCTCTTTTCAATCCAGATAAAGACAATCCCGTAGAAAATCAATGCAATGGCAATAGGAATCATATAATTGAAATGTGCCTCAAACCAATCATCCAGAGGCACTGCAATCACAATAGAAGGAATACAAGCCACAGCAACTTTTAACCACAATTGCCAAGTGAGTCGAACCTCACGTGCCGTTTTACCAGGTTGAAACGGATTCAAACGCTCAAAATAAATCACAATAACGGCTAAAATAGCGCCCAATTGAATCACAATATTGAACATATCCATAAAATCTTGGCTTTGGTCAAGATTGATGAATTGTTGCACCAAAATCAAGTGCCCTGTACTTGAAACAGGTAGCCACTCCGTAATCCCCTCCACAATACCAAAGAAGATTGCTTTTAACACCTCAACGAATAACATAGGTCCTCCTAAATTTAATATCTGTTTTATTATATCAAAATGAACGTTTTTTTAGAATACCCCTAAACAAAGAATGCCAATCCATCTACTAACAAGGAATAAAACGCATCCTAATAATATTTTATTGTATAAATATGCTATTTTTACATTAGTCTGTATTGAAATCAACACCCTTTTCCTGTAAAATGGTATGTTGATATAAGAATAGACAGGAGTCTTAAATGAAAAAGTTACTTTTAAGTTGTTTTCTAGCCACTTTGTTTTTATTTAGTGGAATAACTCATATACACGCAGATGAGTATCTTCGTGTCGGAATGGAGGCAGCTTATGCTCCTTTTAACTGGACACAAGACGATGACTCAAATGGTGCAGTTCCTATCGAAGGAACAAACCAATATGCTAATGGATATGACGTTCAAATCGCTAAAAAAATTGCAGAGGGATTGGATAAAAAACTTATCGTTGTCAAAACAACTTGGACAGGTTTAATTCCAGCTTTGACCTCTGGAAAAATCGACATGATTGCTGCTGGAATGAGTCCAACTGAGGAACGTAAAAAAGAAATTGCCTTCTCTGATAGTTATTACACTAGCCGTCCTGTCATTGTCGTATCTAAAAGCGGTAATTATGCCAATGCGACATCGCTAGATGATTTTTCTAGTGCCAAATTAACATCCCAACAAGGGGTTTACCTTTACAATCTGATTGACCAAATCAATGGTGCAGTTAAAGAAACGGCTATGGGCGACTTCAACCAAATGCGTCAAGCCTTGCAATCTGGCATCATTGACGGATACATTTCAGAACGACCAGACGCTATCTCAGCTGAAAATGCTAATAGTGATTTTAAAATGATTGCTTTTGCTGACGGCAAAGGATTTACCACATCTGCTTCTGATACTGCTATTGCTGTTGGTTTGCGTAAAAACGATACTGAGATGTTAGCCAAAGTTAATAGCATTTTAGCAGGGATTTCTGAAGATGAACGTGTTCACTTGATGGACAAAATGATTGACGAACAACCTGCTGAACAAGCTAGTGACAGTGCTGATAGCAACTTCTTTTCTGAAGTCTGGACGATCTTCAAAAATAACTGGGATCAATTCTTGCGCGGTGCTGGTGTGACGCTCTTCATTTCAATCATTGGTACTGTGGTCGGTCTTGTAATTGGTTTGCTTATCGGGGTTTACCGTACAGCACCTAAAGCTGGCAATAAAGTACTTGCTGCCTTGCAAACGCTCTTTGGCTGGGTACTTAATGTTTACATCGAAGTTTTCCGTGGTACGCCAATGATTGTACAAGCTATGGTTATTTATTACGGAACTGCTCAAGCCTTCGGTATCTCAATTGACCGTATTTTAGCAGCCGTTGTCATCGTTTCTATCAACACTGGAGCCTACATGAGTGAAATTGTTCGTGGTGGTATCTTCGCCGTTGACAAAGGGCAATTTGAAGCGGCAACAGCACTTGGATTTACCCACGGACAAACCATGCGTAAGATTGTCTTGCCACAAGTTGTGCGCAATATCTTACCAGCCACAGGTAACGAGTTTGTCATTAACATCAAAGACACTTCTGTCTTGAATGTTATCTCTGTTGTCGAGCTCTACTTCTCAGGAAATACCGTTGCCACTCAGACTTACCAATATTTCCAAACCTTTACCATTATCGCAATCATTTACTTTGTTCTCACCTTCACGGTCACACGTATTTTACGTTTCATTGAACGTCGTTTTGATGCCGATACTTACACAACAGGTGCTAACCAAAACCAAACTATGGAGGTGCGATAATGTCATCTGCGATTATTGAAATCAAACATTTGAAAAAATCTTACGGTCAAAATGAAGTGCTAAAAGACATTTCCCTTTCAGTAAATAAAGGTGAGGTGATTTCGATTATCGGGTCATCAGGGTCAGGAAAATCAACCTTCCTTCGCTCTATTAACCTTTTGGAAGAACCAACTGCAGGTGAAATCCTTTTTCATGGTCAAGATGTTCTTGCCAAAGACTACAACTTGACCGAGTACCGTGAAAAATTGGGAATGGTGTTCCAATCCTTTAACTTGTTTGAAAACCTCAACGTTTTGGAAAATGCCGTCGTTGCACAAACGACCGTGCTGAAACGTTCTCGTGAGGAAGCTGAAAAAATCGCTAAAGAAAACCTCACCAAAGTAGGCATGACTGAACAATATTGGAAAGCCAAACCCAAACAATTGTCAGGGGGGCAAAAGCAACGTGTGGCAATTGCTCGTGCTTTGTCTGTCAATCCAGAAGCCATGCTCTTTGACGAACCAACGTCAGCTCTAGACCCTGAAATGGTTGGAGAGGTTTTAAAAACCATGCAAGACCTTGCTAAATCTGGATTAACCATGATTATCGTGACACACGAAATGGAATTTGCCAGAGATGTGTCAGACCGCGTGATTTTCATGGACAAGGGTGTTATTGCCGAAGAAGGCACACCAGAGCAAATCTTCGAACACCCACAGCAAGAACGTACCAAAGAATTCTTGCAACGTTTCTTAAAATAATATACTAAAACTAGAAATCCCATCACTTAATAAAGTGATGGGATTTTGTTTATTTTGCTTTTAAAGCAGATAGGATTTGGGCGCGAATGTCTTCAACACCTTCGGGGTGATTTGGAAGGAAAATCGTTTGATTGCCCTTGATGGCAAAGGTGTTTAAAGTGTCTAAATACTGATTAGTCAGCAAAATAGACATAATCTGTTCTTCATTCATACCAACGCTGGTGGCTTTTAGTTCAGCAATAGATTCTGCCAAGCCATCCACGATAGCCTTACGTTGTTGGGCAATACCAACCCCGTGCAAGCGGTCTTTTTCAGCCTCAGCCTCGGCAGCCGTCACGATTTTAATTTTATCTGCTTCTGCCAATTCTTGAGCGGCAACACGTTTACGTTGGGCTGCGTTAATCTCGTTCATTGATTGTTTAACTTCGGCATCGGGCTCAACTTTGGTAATCAAGGTTTTGACAATGACATAACCATAAGTAGACATTTCTTCTGCCACTTGGTGTTGCACTTCAAGTGCGATTTCATCTTTTTTCTCGAACAATTCATCCAAGGTTAATTTAGGTACTGATGAGCGAAGCGCGTCTTCAATGTAAGACTTAATTTGTGCCTCGGGACGCATGAGTTTGTAGTAAGCATCGATGACATTTTGCTCGCTCACACGGTACTGCGTTGCCACATTCAAGGTCACGAAAACATTATCCTTCGTCTTGGTTTCCACAACGATTTCAGATTGTAACAGGCGCAACTGGATACGCGCAGCAATTTTATCAATCCCGAAAGGCAAACGAATGTGAATGCCACTGCTTGCGGTGGTGTAGTATTTTCCAAACCGCTCGATGATGACAACTGTCTGCTGACGCACCACATAAAGCATACTAGCTACAATTCCCAAGGCAAGTAGCACTAAAACACCTAGAATAATAAAAATCATACTTTTCTCCTTTCAAGCCAACTCTGGCTTGCCCATGAATGCTTTAAAAGGCGTTCTTTTTTGTATTTACTTATTAATACAATTATATGTGATTATCACAAAAAAAGTCAAGTAGAAAAAAGTTGCCTCAAGGAAGCAACTTTTGGGTCAAACTAATAAATTATAGAGGCTTTCGTTGCCGTGCAGATTGATATAAGACGGGTCAAAAACAGATAGGCGGTCAATCAGAGCATTATAATCATTTTTATCGCTCAGTGCAATACCAATCAAAACAGGTCCTCTGCCTTTATTGGCACGCTTGATGTACTCAAAACGTGTGATGTCATCATTAGGTCCCAAGATGTTATTCACAAATTCACGCAAAGCTCCTGGACGCTGTGGAAAATTCACCACAAAATAATGTTTAATGCCGTCATAAATCAAGGCACGTTCTTCCATTTCTTGCATACGATTGATATCGTTATTTCCGCCTGAAATGATGCAGACAATCGTCTTGCCTTTGATATCTTCTTTCATGACTTCAAGAGCCGCAATGGAAGCTGCCCCTGCAGGTTCTGCGATAATTCCTTGCTTAGAATACATATCAATCAAGGTTTCTGAAATCAAACCTTCATCCACACCGACCAACTTATCCACATATTTACGCGCAACAGCAAAGGTCTTTTCCCCAACTTTTTGCACAGCAATGCCGTCCGCAAATTTATCAATTTCTTCTAATTTGACAGGACGTCCTTTATCAAATGCAGCCCGCATACTACGAGCCCCTGCTGCCTCAACACCGACAACTTCAATTTCAGGTGACACATCTTTCATGTAGGTTGCTACTCCCGAAATCAAGCCACCGCCACCAACTGGCACATAAATTTGGTCAAAAACAATACCTTCTTCTTGGGCTTGCTCGTAAATTTCATAAGCCACTGTTCCTTGACCTGCTTGCACATTGTCATCGTCAAAAGGGTCGATAAAGGTCATGCCTTCTGACTTGGTGAATTCTTGTGCCGCTTGAGCCGAGGCGTCAAAGGTATCCCCAACCAATTTGATGGTCACATAAGAACCACCAAAAAATTTAACTTGCCCAATTTTTTGTTGAGGCGTTGTCACTGGCATAAAAATAGTGGCTGGAATTTTCATCTCGTGACAAGTAAACGCAACCCCTTGGGCATGGTTTCCCGCAGAAGCACAAACAACGCCACGCTGCTTTTCCTCTTCAGACAACCCATGGATAGCATAATAAGCCCCACGAATTTTAAAGGAACGCACTTTTTGCATATTCTCACGTTTGAGATAAACCGTTGCACCGTATTTTTCCGACAGGTAACGGTCAAAATCCAGTGGTGTCCGATCCACAACATCTTTTAAGACCGTATGTGCACGGACAACATCCTTTGCTACAATCATAATCCTACCTTCTTATTCTTCCAAATGTCTCACGTTCCCTCAGGAATCCAGTACATAGATAAAAAACCGATGACAACCATCGGTCTTTTAAAAAGCGAACCGTTTCAAAAATTAGTTATAAATTTTGAACGCGTCATCATCATTTTGCCCAACAAATGGCATGGCTTTACGAAGTTCGCTACCCACTTTTTCTATTTCAAGTTCCGCAGCTTCTTTACGGTAAGCTTCCAATTTTGGACGACCTGATTTGTAGTCATTGACAAATTCTTCAGCAAATTTACCTGATTGGATATCAGCAAGAACAGCTTTCATGTTTTCTTTCACTTCGTTAGTGATAACACGTGGGCCTGATACGTAATCACCAAATTCAGCAGTGTTTGAGATTGATTGACGCATTTTCTTGAAACCACCTTCGTAGATAAGATCGACGATAAGTTTCATTTCATGAAGAACTTCAAAGTAAGCCAATTCAGGAGCATAGCCTGCTTCTGTAAGCACTTCAAAACCCGCTTCAATCAAGGCTGTTAAGCCACCGCAAAGAACAGCTTGTTCACCAAAAAGGTCTTCTTCTGTTTCTTCTTTAAAGGTTGTTTCAAGCAAGCCAACACGCGCAGCTCCAACACCTTTCGCCCAATCCATGGCAATTTCTTTGGCGTGACCAGTAGCATCTTGGTAAACGGCATAAAGAGCAGGCACACCAAAACCTTCAACGTAAGTACGACGAACAAGGTGACCAGGTCCTTTAGGGGCACACATAAAGACGTCAACTGTTTCAGGAGCTTTAATGTATTCAAAGCGAATGTTGAAACCATGAGCAAAACCAAGGGCATTTCCAGCTTCAAGGTTTGGTGCAATTTCTGTAGCATAAAGGTCTGCTTGGATTTCATCTGGTACCAAAATCATGATAACATCAGCTAATTTAGTTGCTTCTGCTACTTCATAAGTATCAAACCCGTCTTCTTTGGCTTTGTCAAATGATTTGCCAGGACGAACACCGATAATCACATCACGACCTGAATCACGCAAATTTTGCGCATGCGCATGACCTTGTGAACCGTAACCAATAATGGCAATTTTTTTCCCATCAAGTGCTGCTACTTTTACGTCTTTTTCATATTCCATTGTTACTGCCATGTTTTATCTCTCTTTCTTCATTTTTATATCTAAATGCCTAGGCATTTGTTGATAACTTGGTTAATTGTTTAGGATAAATCCCGTGAGAATCCTGTTGCACCAGTACGAGCAAGATTTTGAATGCCATAAGGCTTAATCACGCGAATCAAAGCTTCGATTTTATCTGCATCGCCTGTGACTTGGATGGTGATTGATTTTTGAGCCACATCGACCACACTCGCTCGAAACGGCTGAATGACTGCAAGAATTTCAGCACGTTTGCTCGTTGGAGCGGTCAATTTCACCAAAATAACCTCACGCTCCAAATGCGGAATATCCGTGATATCACGAACACGCAGGACATCAATCAAACGATTGAGTTGCTTGATGATTTGCTCCACTTCTTCCAAATTCGCCACGTCAATAATAATCGTAATGCGAGATACATCTGGTTCCATTGTCGGACCAACGGAAATGGATTCGATATTGACCTGACGGCGTGAAAGAACACCAGTGAAACGGTTTAGAACACCAGTTGAATTTTGGAGTTTTGCTGTCAACATTCTACGCATTGAAAGTCACCCCCAACATCTCACTATTTGATTTACCAGACGGAACCATCGGATAAACGTGCTCACGATTTGAAATAGCGACCTCAATCAACATCGGCCTATTCTCCGTAATAATCGTCAAATCATTCTCCAAGGTATTTGGATTGGTAAATTTGTAATGACTAACGCCGTAAGCTTCAGCCAATAATTGGAAATTTGGCTCGTCATCAAAAGTCGATTCACTACGATGTTCGTCATAGAAAGACTCCTGCCACTGACGCACCATTCCCAACGAATGATTGTTCATCAAAACCACTTTTATTGGAACACCGTAACCATTTAATAAGGCTAATTCTTGGTTGGTCATTTGGAAACCACCGTCGCCAACAAAAAGGATAACCTCTTTATCTGGATTGGCTAATTTCGCTCCAATAGCTGCTGGAATGCCAAATCCCATCGTTCCCAAGCCGCCTGAGGTGATGAGTTGTCGTGCATTTTTGTATGGGTAAAATTGCGCTGCCCACATCTGATGCTGCCCAACATCGGTAACCACAATCGCATCACCCTTGGTAATCTTACCAATCGTTGCGATAGCGTGCTGAGGTTTGATAATATTTTCGTCAAATTTATAACTAAATGGTGCTTTGGCTTTGTTGGCAAGAACTGAATCAGTCCAATCTTCGTGGCGAGTTTTGACAGGTTCTGCCTCAAGAAGAATCTGCAAAGCAGCTTTGGCATCGCCTACAATCGGAATCTTTGTCTTGACCACTTTCCCAATTTCAGCGGGGTCAATATCCACATGGGCTACAACCGCATCTGCTGCAAAAGTGTCAGGATTTCCCGTCAAACGGTCAGCAAAGCGACAACCAAAATTAATCATAAAATCACATTCCATCAAGGCCATATTGGAAGCATAAGAACCGTGCATTCCTCCCATCCCCAAAGACAGAGGGTGTTCAATTGGCATCACACCAAGGCTTAGCAAGGTTGACACTACGGGAATATTGTAGCGTTCTGCAAAGGCCTGCAATTCTTCTGTTGCATTGGCATAATTAACGCCACCACCCGCAACAATCAAAGGTTTTTTAGCTTTCTTCAGTTGCGTTAAAATTTTCTTCACCTGAAGGGCATTGGGTTCAATCGTTGGCTGATAACTTGGAAGGGTCACCTCAGGGTCATAGTAAAAGCTTGTTTTCATTTCTGAAACATCTTTTGGCAAATCTATCACAACAGGACCTGGACGACCAGTTGTTGCAATGTGAACCGCTTCTGTGATAATACGAGGAATATCCGCCACATCACGAATTTGGTAATTGTATTTGGTAATGGGCATCGTAATACCAATAATGTCCGCTTCCTGAAAGGCATCTTTTCCAATACCAGAACGAGCAACCTGACCTGTAAAGACCAGCATTGGCACGCTATCACTCATACCGTCAGCAATACCAGTAATGGCATTTGTCGCACCTGGTCCGCTGGTCACGATAGCCACCCCAATTTTCCCCGTTGATTTGGCGTAACCTTCCGCTTCGTGGAGGGCTCCTTGTTCATGACGGGCTAAAATATGGCGAACACCATCAAATTGGTAAATGGCATCGTAGAGAGGCAAGACAGCTCCACCAGGGTAACCAAAGACGGTATCAATCCCCAGACTAGCTAAGGTTTCCAATAATAATTCTGATCCATTTTTGGATTCGGTTAACTTAATCTGTTTCACAAGGACCTCCTTTTCAAGTATATTTTGAATTATCTAAAAATTCCAACTTATTGTATCTATCATACCACTAAAAAAAATAAAAGCAAGCTAAAGTTTTAAAATATTATAATCATATTTAGGGACTAATCCTCACGTTCTGCCTTGCGTTCTTCAAATTCTTCTTGGGTCATCATAGAACCACCAAAGTTTGCAGACGACGCAAAAGCCGTGTAGCGACGTAGCCAGCCGCTTGAGATTTTTGATTTAAATGGTTTCAAATGTTTGCGACGTTCTGCCAAGGTTGCATCATCCACCAACAAATTCAAGGTACGATTTGTCAAATCAATGCTAATCTCATCGTCATCTTCAATCAAAGCGATATTTCCACCTTCTGCTGCCTCTGGTGACACGTGTCCAATAGCAATACCACGAGTAGCTCCAGAAAAGCGACCATCTGTAATCAAGGCGACATCTTTACCCAAGCCACGCCCAACGATTTTAGAAGTTGGCGCCAGCATTTCAGGCATCCCTGGACCACCTTGAGGGCCTTCGTAGCGAATAACCACAACGTGACCTTTTTTAACCGTGCCATTGTCAATCAATTCAAGGGCTTCATCTTGCGAGTCACAACAAATAGCTTTGCCTCGAAAAGTCTTAACAGATGGATCAACCCCACCAACCTTGATAACGGCACCATCTTGAGCAATATTACCATAAAGGATAGACAAGCCACCTACTGGCGAAATAGGACTTTCAATCGAATGAATGACTTCCTCGTTCTTGATTTCAGCACCAGCAACATTTTCTTTTAAGGTTTTACCAGTCACAGTGATGCGATCCCCTTTAATCGTTCCTTTCTTAATCAACTGGTTAATAATAGCTGAAATACCACCTGCTTCTTGCACATCGTGCATGGTGTAAACACTTGATGGGGCAATTTTAGACAGATAAGGTGTCTTCTTGGCGATTTCATTGATGTCTTTCAAGTCGTAATCAATACCTGCTTCACGCGCAATAGCCAAGGTATGAAGAACGGTATTGGTTGAGCCCCCCATGGCCATATCCAGTGCAAAAGCGTCGTCAATAGCTTCCTTGGTCACGATATCACGCGGACGCACATTATTTTTAACATTGTCCATCAAATGTTTAGCTGCTTGACGCACCAATTCACGACGTTGGTCAGACACTGCCAAAACAGTTCCATTTCCAGGAAGAGCAAGCCCCAACACTTCCATTAGAGAATTCATCGAATTTGCCGTAAACATTCCTGCACAAGAACCACAAGTTGGACAAGCATTTTGCTCCAAATAATCCAATTCTTTTTTGGTCATATCGCCAGCTTGATAGGTTCCTACAGCTTCAAACAAGCTTGACAAGGTCGCTTGATGCCCTGTCATATCAACACCGCCCTTCATCGGACCACCCGAACAAAAGACCGCTGGCACATTGGTTCTAAGAGAAGCCAAAATCATACCTGGCGTGATTTTATCACAGTTTGGAATGTAGAAAACACCATCAAACCAGTGGGCATTGATAACCGTTTCAGCAGCATCCGCGATAATTTCACGAGAAGGAAGGCTATAGCGCATCCCAATATGCCCCATAGCAATCCCGTCATCAACACCAATGGTGTTAAATTCAAAAGGAATACCACCCATTTCACGGATAGCTTCCTTGGCAACATCTGCCAATTCACGCAAATGCACGTGCCCAGGAACAATGTCAATGTAAGAATTGCAAATGGCAATAAATGGCTTTTGCATATCTTTAGCTGATTTTACTTGCCCGGTTGCATAAAGAAGACCACGGGCTGGTGCTTTATCCACACCTACCTTAATCATGTCACTTCTCATCTGTTTTCTCCAATCCTTTAAATCTTACAATCCATGTTAACATTTTATAAAATAAAGTCAAGAGAATATTCAGAAAATTTTGCTTGTTTTAAATTTTCTTTTTTATTAGATTTTGGTATTTAGACACAAAAAAAGAAAGCAACGAAATGCTTCCTTTTATCCATTTATCAAATAAGCTTATTCAACGCTCATCAAGTATGGGTAAACGGGTTGTTTACCGTCATGAATTTCAACTTCGATATCTTCGTATGTTGATTCAAGGTAATTAGCCATTTCTTCAGCTAAGTCTTGGCTACCATCTTCACCGACATAAATCGTAATGATTTCGCTATCTTCATCAATCATTTTAGCAAATGTGGCTTTCAAAGTAGCTGTCATATCTGGATTTGACACTACAATTTTACCGTCAACCATACCAAGATTGTCGTCTTTATGGATTTCAAGACCATCGATAGACGTGTCACGAACAGCAAGAGTCACACTACCACTAACAACATCTGAAAGGCTAGCAGTCATAGCTGCCACATTTTCCTCTAGAGATTGTTCAGGGTTAAAGGCTAATAAGCTAGTGAAACCTTGTGGCACTGTGCGTGTTTCAACAACAGCTGCTGGAATTTCAGCCACTTCAGCTGCTGATTGTGCCGCCATGAAGATATTTTTGTTATTTGGCAAGATAATCACGTTTTTCGCGTTAACCGCATCAATAGCTTTGACAATGTCTTCTGTTGATGGGTTCATGGTTTGTCCTCCAGAAATCACATAGTCAACACCTTGTGATTTGAAGATTTCTGCCAAACCGTCTCCTGCTACAACAGCCACAATAGCAAAGTCTTTTTCTTCTTGCTTAGCAGCAACTTGTTGTTCTTCTTTTTCTAAAACGGCATCGTGTTGGTTACGCATATTATCCACTTTGACCTTAACAAGAGAACCGTATTTCAACCCTTCTTGCAAGACAAGACCTGGGTCTTCCGTGTGAACGTGAACTTTAACAATTTCATCGTCATTGACCACAAGAAGAGAATCTCCCAAGCCACTCAAATAAGCTTGGAATTCTTCATAGTTAAATTCTTTCACATAAGTTGGACCTTGTTTAAGAGCCACCATGATTTCTGTACAATAACCAAATTGGATGTCTTCAGTCGCCACGTGTCCTGCAACAGACTTGTGGTGCTCTGCATTAATCATTTCGGTCATTGTTGCTGGTGTTGCCTTAAAGTCCTCAGACGCGATGTAGTCGCCTGTTAAAGCTGATAAGAAACCTTCATAGATAAAGACAAGACCTTGACCACCAGAATCCACTACGCCAACTTCCTTCAAGACAGGAAGCATTTCTGGGGTTTTAGCCAAGGCGCGTTTGGCACCATCAACGGCTGCACGCATAACTTCAACCGCATCATCTGTTTCTTCAGATTTTTTAAGAGCGGCAGTTGCAGCACCACGAGAAACTGTCAAAATCGTTCCTTCAACAGGTTTCATAACGGCTTTGTAAGCCACTTCAACACCAGATTGGAAGGCGTGTGCTAGGTCTTGACCAGTTAACTCTTCTTTATCTTTAATCGCTTGTCCGAAACCACGGAACAATTGTGATGTGATAACGCCAGAGTTCCCACGCGCACCCATCAAAAGCCCTTTAGATAAAATCTGTCCGACTTCTCCAACGGTAGTTGCTGGTTTATCTGCAACTTCTTTGGCACCATTTTCAATCGTCATTCCCATGTTTGTCCCTGTGTCCCCGTCTGGAACAGGAAAAACATTGAGAGAGTTTACATATTCTACTTGATTTCCAAGACGTGTGCTAGCAGCCTGAACCATCTCTTGGAATAAACTGGTTGTAATATTTGACACTAATCTTCTCCTGCAACTTTAATATTTTGTACGTAAACATTCACCGTATCTGCTGAAAGCCCCAATTGGTTTTCAAGGTTAAACTTAACTCGTTCTTGAATGTTCTTTGATACTTCAGAAATTTTGACACCATAAGACATCACGGTATAGACATCTACTGAAATACCACTGTCTGTTGATTTGACAACAACACCTTTTGCGTAGTTTTCCTTGCGTAGAAGTGCTTGAAAATTATCTTTAAGGGCACTTTTACTTGCCATACCAACAACACCAAAAATTTCTGTTGCGGAACCACCAACGACCGTTGCAATCACATCGTCGGATAACTCAATTTGACCATCTTTTGTATTAATTTTCACAGTCATATTCACTACCTCAAAAGTTTTTATCAGTTTATTCTACCATATATCAGCCGTCTTGTAAAAAATAAGCAAGAATAATTAGGGATAAAAAGCGAGAAAATCCCTTTTTGCCACATTTAAGCCTTTTCAGCGTCAAATAGCGACTCAATTTCTCGCTTATAAAAAAAGAGGACAAACACCAAGCGATGTTTGTCTATACTGTTTCATTTATACGCTTATACGCGTTCTACTTTACCAGATTTAAGCGCACGTGCTGAAGCCCAAACTTTTTTAGGTTTTCCATCAACAAGAATAGTTACTTTTTGAAGATTTGGTTTAACTGCACGTTTTGTTTTACGCATTGAGTGAGAGCGATTGTTTCCTGATACAGTTTTACGCCCTGTAAAATAACAAACCTTAGCCATATTATCTGCTTCCTCCTACTTAGATTATAGGTGCTTTACACCACATACCATAAAATGATAACATATCTGGACTCATTTCGCAACTATTTTAGACAATAAAATCTATTTTTAAGCATTTCTACCCATGAGAAAACCCATAGAAAATCTTCTATGGATTTGTCTAACTGTTATCATGATTAGCATTTCCATGCCGATTACAGGGATCGAACCTGCGACCTACGCGTTACGAATGCGTTGCTCTACCAACTGAGCTAAATCGGCTAATGTGGAAATTATATCACTTTGATGACATTTGTCAACACTTTTTAACCTTTTCTGACAAACAAAAAAAGAA